>NZ_JACHXA010000002.1:300000-573255 GCF_014191775.1 Limibacillus halophilus
TTCTCGCGTATCCCTACCAGCACCTTGCCGACTTTCGAGAGGGTCAGCCAACGAAAGCCCAGATAGCAGAGAACGATCAGCGGTAGGACGAAATAGTAGAACGCCACGTCTCCATAGAGCGATACCTCGCCAAGCGGTCCAAAGGTCAGCGACATCCGGTCGACAAAAAGTCCATTCCACCCACCGGTGATTTGCGACTGGCTGACAGCGATCTGCTCGGCGATGATTGAGAGCGCTAAAGTGATCAGTACGAAGTATGTCGCCCGCACCCCAGCGCTAAAGAGAAAGTAGCCGGCAATCGCTGCCAGGCCACCGCCAGCCAGAACGGCGACGATTATGCCTAGATAAGCCGCATTGACCGGCAATGCCTGCTGCATCATCAGGCCCATCGCATAGCCGCCAACAGCAAAGAACGCGGCTTGGCCAAAGCTGAGAATGCCGCCAAAACCCCAAAGCAGGCCGAGTGACATGGCCAGAAGGCCGAACAGCATGTACTGCGGCAGGATGTAGATCACATAGCCGGAGAAGACGGTTGGCAACAGCGCCAGAAGCGCAAAAACCACCATAGCGACGCCGGTCTCACCGCCCCAACGGCTTCGCCGGACTGACTTTTCTTGCTTGGAAAGAGTCTCGGACATGGCTTGGATCAACGTCCTTTGATCAGACCCTGCGGACGGAAGCGCAGGATCATGATGGCGATAAAGAAGACGGCTGCCTGCGCCACCACCTGGTTGGTGAAGAGCGCAAAAAGGGTTTCAGAGCCGCCGATGAAGAAGCTACCCAGCAATGTGCCGCTTAGCAGTTGCCCGACGCCACCGACGATCACCACAAAGAATGAGCGAACCAGAAAGACATTCCCGATGTAGGGATCAATGCTTAGCATCGGCGCGATCAGCGCCCCGGCGAGACCGGCCATGAAGGCGCCGAAGCCGAAGACCAGTTTATAAGTAAGCGCGATGTTCAGGCCAAGCAGACTGGCGACTTCGCGATTCTGGATCAACGCCCGGATCTTGATTCCGATCGACGTGCGGAAAAACACGAAAGCTGATGCACCGATCAGTAACAGGGTGAAGCCAGCAACGGCGCTGCGGTAGGCCGGTATCTTCAAGCCAGCCAACTCGTAAGCACCGGGCAAAGGACTCTCGACATTCCTGAAGTCCGTACCAAAAACGATTTTGATGACCTCGGTGGCAATCAGGAAGAATGCCCAGGTAAGAAGTAAGGTTTCAAATGGCCGGTCGTAGAAAAATCGGATCACAAGGTGTTCGAAAAGGAGCCCTACGACACATACGCCGAGAGCAGAAAGCAAGACAGCTAATCCAAAGGGAATCCCGGCCGTGGTTGTCGCCCAGGCAAAATAGGCGCCCAGGGTCAACATCGCGCCGTGCCCCATATTGATAACGCCAACCAACCCGTAAATAATTGCCAGTCCAAAGGCGGCCAGGGCCAAGACCAGTGTAATGAGAGTGGCGTCAACGGCGATGCTCAACGCCAAGTTCATGCAATTTCTCCCTCCAATGAAACACCGACACCTGATTAGAAAGTAACGGGTGCCCCCGTAGTCGGAGAAAACTCCGGCGGGGGCACCCGTGCACGCTCCCGGCTAGAGCGGCAGGTCGCAGCGGGCATCCAAGGGTTCGACACCTTCAAACGACTGCACTTCGGTGAACATATCGTTCACATCGGTCCAGTTCGGTCGAACCTGCATCAGGTAAGATGGCAACACAATTTGATTGTCGATTTCGCGCATACGTACCGGTCCCTGGGGCGCACCGTCAAACTCGATGCCCTTCAGGTTGGCGCGCAGTGATTCTGTGCTGACCTCGCCGGCCTTTTCAATGGCCCGTGCAGCCATATGGGCGGCATTGTACATGGAGACGCCGACGGTGTTCATCAGCGCGTTCTCGCCATACTTGGCTTTGAAACGCTTGAGAAAACCTGCATTGTTCGGGTGTTTGATCGACATGAAATAGTCGAAGCTCACATAATCGTTGGCGGATACCTCCGGCCCAAGACCGGAAGTAACGACTTCTTCGTCGTCCACTGTCCACAGAGCAAAATCTTCCTTCATTCCGGCTGCCGCAAATTGCTGACGGAAGTTGACGGTATCGCTGCCGGTCAGGCTGTGGAAGATGATGTCTGCGCCGGAACTGCGAATATCGCGAAGCACGGATTCATATTGCGGTGTGTTGAAGGGGATATAGACCTCGCCGACAACCTCACCGCCCAGATCTGCAAGCTTCTGCTTGGTTACCTGGTTGGTTACGCGCGGCCAGGCGTAATCCGAGCCAATCATGAAGAACTTTTTACCAAACTTGTTCATCATGTATTCCATGTGCGGCCAGACTTGCTGCGTTGGCTCCGGCCCGAACATGAAGATGTTGGGATTACACACACCGGGATAGTATTCCTTCTCCTGACCCTCGTAGAAGGTCGGGTAGAGCAGCACTTTGTCGGCGCCTTTAACGACCGGTCCCGCAGCATTTCGCTCGGCGCTGGAAAAGGTCCCCGCCAGGAAATCCACACGCTCCTGCCGAATCAGACGGTTTGCCTGCTCCACCACGATGCGCGGTTCAGTTTTCGAATCGCCGACAACCAGTTCCAGCGGCCGACCAAGAACGCCACCAGCAGCATTGATTTCTTCCGCTGCGAGTTCGAAACCCGCGATGTGCGCCTTTCCGTACACGGTCCATGCACCTGTGAGCGGCGAGATGATACCAACCTTGATCGCTTCGGCGGCACGGGCCGAACGGATAATGGCTGGTGCGGCGAACGCCGCAGCCGTTACGCCCAACGTCTGTAATGCACGTCGGCGTGAAACCGGCTTCTTGGTTAAAATCGTGTCTCTCATGATTGACCTCTCCTATCCAATCTGGAATGGCTTCTGGTTGGGGTGAGCCCGTTTGTGGTTTCTAATACCAGCCAGGTTCGTGCGGGCTTCCGAGCATTTCCTCGTAGAGATCGGTACGCCGATCCCGGAGGGGCTGGTTGTATTCGTTCCAGTTACGTTTACGGCGCGCGTCGGCAAGGTTTGCCTCTGCATAGAGGATCTCCTCCTTGTCGGCACTCGCAGGTCCAGCGATCGGCCAGCCTGTATGACTGGTGATCAAACTCTGCCCCTCGAAGGGTTGGCCACGCTCTGTGCCAATCCGATCAGCGGCAGCAATGAATACTGAATTGCAGTGAGAGGCGGCCATGACCAGCGTATTGGCCATAGCGCGTTCGCCTTTGGCTTGCCCTGGGATGGGGACCCAGTTAGTAGGCACGCAGACAATATCCGCACCCTGCAGGGCGGCAAGGCGGAAGCTTTCGGGGAACCAGCTATCGTAGCAAATATTGCAGCCGATCCGACCGAGTGGCGTTCTGAAGACCGGGAAACCAAGATCACCCGGTTCGAAAAACAGGTTCTCTTCGTTCCAGAGGTGCACCTTGCGGAAGGTGCCAACGTAACCCTCCGGGCCTATGACGACGGCGCTATTGTAAAGGCTGTCTCCTTCACGCTCGTTGATCCCTGCGACAATATGCAAACCGTGTTTGTTTGCGACTGCACACCAGGCGTCGCAGGTTTCGCCACCTGGCACTTCCTCTGAAAGCGCAAAGGCTTCATCGCGATCATTGAAGACGTATCCAGAGTTGCAGAGTTCGGGCAAAACCACGAGTTCTGCTCCATTCGCAGCAGCTTCCTCAATTAGTTCGACGCTGCGTCGGATATTCCTTTTCTTGTCGCCTACGATGGGTTCCATCTGGATGCACGCGATCTTCACAATGGCCTCGCGGCGACCCTTCTTGTCAGCCATTCTTTGAATGCCTCCCTTACGTTAATGATCTTCGCTAGTCATGTTTCCATTGATTTTATCTATGGTCAAGTCACTTGAATTTTAATCAATCATCTGGATCAATAGATTTAGAGAGTGTGTGTGATTGCGCAAAGCTTTGGCTGAGTGTAAGGAACCGCCTCAGATATTTTTGAAGGTTGAAAACAGGATTACGGATGCCTCACGGCACAGAGTTCAAGAATCTAGGAACAAAACTCAGGCAAGCGCGTCGTACAAAGCGCCTCACTCTGAAGATAGTGGCCGAACGTGTAGGCTGCTCCGAAAGCATGCTGTCGAAGATCGAATGCGAAAAGACGGTGCCGTCTTTGCGGATGCTGCACCGGATAGTATCGGTGTTGGATACGAGCATCAGTGTCTTGTTTTCAGAAGAAAGCGGCGGCGACGCCCATATCTATCGCAGTGGCCAACGGCCTGTGGTGATCATCGACGATGAGAACGCCCAGAATTTAATTCGCCTGGAGCGACTGGTTCCTCGGATTGACGACCAGATTATCGATGGCAATGTGCACATCATTGGCCCTGGTGCCTACAATGGTGGTGAGATCAATCATCTGGGCCAGGAAGTAGGCTTCGTGCTGGAAGGGACCTTTGAACTGCAAGTGGGCGCCGAAAAATACCTTCTTAATCAAGGTGATTCTTTCTTCTTCCGCTCTGACCTGCCGCACAGCTATCGAAACCCTGGAAACGTCACGGCGAAAGTAATTTGGATCAATTCGCCACCGACCTTCTAATCCTCTACTCATTGGAAGTTTTTGGCGTGACAGTACAAAATGTGGACTCACGCAAAGCCGGGCAGCTAAGGGACAACCGTGGACGTGGTCAACAAACTGTTGGGCCCGATGATATCGGTGTTGCACCCTTGTTCGGCTTTGGCCATAGCTTGATCATCGACCGTGAAGCGAAATGCCGCCTCAAAGTGCAAAACCTGCCCTTCGCGTGGCCAAATTGCGATTTGCAGCAGTACTAGTGGATTGATTCAAAGGAATAATATTGCCGGACGACCAAAAGAACAAAGGCGCCCCTGTGCCAAGCGACACCTACTACAGGCACGACAATGCTTTGTTTCGCAAGTGCATGGGAGATAGTGATTCGAGGGTGGCCGTCGATGATGTCCTGCAGGGCGATAGGTGGGTCCCCTATAACGGCGACTGCCTGGAGCCTGTATTTTTTTGAATCGAAAGCCGCTGCCACGGTCGAAAAATGGATCGCGGGAACCAATCGAGATTCAGACCGGGACTGACAGTTCATTCATCAGCTTGACTTGGTATCCAACCAGCTAAGCATATCCGCCTGGGGCATCGGTCGTGCAAACCAATAGCCCTGGAACATGTCGCAGTCGTTATCGCAAAGCCAATGCATGGTCGCTTCGTCCTCAACACCTTCAGCAACACTTGTAAGCCCAAACTCCTTTGCCATATCGATGGCATGGCGCACGATGCACTGATTCTGCGACGAGAGCACGACGTCCTTGATAAAAGCCCGATCCAGCTTGATCGTGTCGGCTGGAATATCCCGCAAGTAAGCGAGCGACGAATAGCCTGTTCCGAAATCATCGATGGCTATCGTGATGCCCATTTCTCGAAGGGCTTCGAGCACGGGAACAGCGACCGCCCAATCGCGCACCAAAGCGGTTTCCGTTACCTCAAGCTCCAGCCGCCTGAGAAAGTTGGGATTGCTACGAAAGAGGCCGGATAGACGTTCTGGAAAGCGCTCGTCCGTCACGTCTTCCCCCGACAGGTTGACTGAAATTCTGCTGTCCGCCGGTTGATCTTCGATATTCAGACTACCGATGTAGGCAAATGCGCTTCTGAGCGCGTGAGTCGTAATGGCACCGCGCAGATGTGAGCGTTCGGCCAAGGGAATGAACTGGTCTGGGGGGATGAATCCCCGTTCCGGATGGTTCCAGCGGACCAGAAGTTCTGCGCCACAAAAGGAGAGATCCCGGCAGCGCGCCTTGGGCTGGGCGTAAAAGGCCAAGCCTTCATTCATCAAAGCCCGCCGGAGTTCGGCAAGCAGTTCGAGGTTCTCCTTCCGGAGGTCGTTCGTGCGCCTGTCGAAGGAGTGAACTTGAGCACTGGTCAGCGCGCCGTCGGCAATGGCCGCAGCGGCGGCGCGAAGCAGTTCCTCGGATTCACTCGCATCGTCGGGCGATATGGCAACGCCCGCTTCGAGCGATAGCACCAATGCGACACCAGTGGCGTCTTCACTATTCTCGAGAATCTCCAAAATCTGCGCCGTAATTTGCATAGCATCAGAACGGTCGCAATCCGGGAGGAATACATTGAGGCGATCACGGCCTGAGCGGCCCAAAACCGACGCCTCAGGGACCGCGCTGCTAAGCCGGGCCGAGGCACTTTGAATTGCCGCTTCATAGGCTTCCAGACCAAACGCCACGATCAGTTCGTCATAATTTTTAACCGCAAACTGGATCATCGCGTCGCGCTGGTTTTCAGGGCGATTTACAAAGCAATCCGATATGTTATGGAGGAATGCGGAGGTTCGGTAGAGTTTGGTTTCACTGTCATAGTTCAACGCCTCGACAATCTTTTCGTTGCGCGCGTTCAGGGCCCAACGAAAGCCCCCCACAAGAATGCCGAACCCGGTAAAGTAGACTCCCCGTAAGCTCCAATTGACGAATGACTGCTCTTGGCCAGTCGCAACATCTAATGGCATTAGGGGGCCCATCAAGGTTGCACCTGCAACGCCTGCAGCAACGCCGCCAGGAGGACCAAACACAAATGCGCTGATTATGATCGGCACATAGACCAGATGGACATGCGGCAGAGCCGATCCGCCGGACAGGAAAACAACCCACCAACACAGGAGCAGAAGGCTTATAACTATAAGAATAAACAGCGCCCGTCTTGGCAGGCCACCCGACTGCAAATCAATCACAAACCCGCCCCCTCTCTGCCGTATAGGTTTGCCTAAAGGAAGAATCATACCCGGTCACGGCAAAATCCATAGAAAAAAACAATCTAAAATTGGAAATTACTGCAAACCGCTTACCATCGGTCGCCGCCAATCAGACAAAGCGGTTCAGGCACAAGACAGGAATCTTCTCAAAGACCTCGGTACGATTTGTACCAATCCACGAACCTGGGTATCCCTTCGGCGATCGTGGTTCGGGGTTGAAAGCCGTGGTCTCGCTGAATAGCGGTGATGTCGGCACTGGTTTGCGGAACATCGCCCGGTTGCAGGGGCAAGAACTCCTTGCTTGCAGTCTGCCCCAAGGCGTCTTCCAGGACGGCAATCATATCCAGCAGGGACTCCGGATGGTTGTTGCCGATGTTGTAAAGGCGTTGCGGCGCAGCCTGCCCATCGTCGCGAGGCGGTGCATCGAGCGTCGCCAAGACGCCTTGGACAATATCATCGATGAATGTGAAATCGCGCTTCATCCGGCCGTGGTTGAAGACCTTGATCGACCGCCCCGCCAAGATAGCCTCGGTGAACAACCACATGGCCATGTCCGGCCGTCCCCAAGGACCATAGACGGTAAAGAAGCGCAGACCGGTCAACGGCATGCGATAAAGATGAGCATAGCAATGGCTCATCAGTTCGTCGGCCTTCTTGGTCGCCGCATAAAGCGATACCGGCGCATCTACCCTGTCGGCTTCCGAGAAAGGCACCTTGGTGTTGCCGCCGTAAACCGAGCTGGACGATGCATAAACCATATGCTCGAACCCATCCATTCGCCGACAGAGCTCGAGCATGTTTAGGTGTCCGACGAGATTGGCCTGGACATAGGCATGCGGGTTCTCGATCGAATGCCGAACACCGGCCTGTGCGGCCAGATGCACCACACGGCGCAAACGCTGTCCCGCCAGCGCCGCTTTCAAGGCTTCGGCATCGGCTATATCAACCTGATGAAAACCGAACCCAGGCATCGCCAGTAGCCTGGCGAGACGGTCCGCCTTCAGTTGCGGTGAATAGTAGGTGTTGAGATTGTCGATCCCCACCACGGATTCCCCACGATCGAGCAACGCACGTGCCGTGTGATAACCGATGAACCCGGCGGCGCCGGTGACGAGGTAGGTCATGACGCCAACCCGTTTTGCTCACCGGGCATTGCCATGGGCCTGAAGAACCTCCGCTTATGCCAAGCCCAGGCATCTCCGATGATGGTATCCAAATCGGAACGTTCGGGCGTCCATCTCAAAAGGCTCTGCGCCAGCCTTGGATCCGCGACCAGGCGCGGCGGATCGCCTGCACGTCTCGGGAACGGCTCGGCTGATATCACTTTTCCCGTGACGGCGCGGCAACGGGCTATGACCTCGGCGACCGAGGCCCCGGACCCGGTTCCCAGATTGATCGCCGCCGATGCGCCGCCGCCCAAAAGGTGCTCCAGCGCTGCAACGTGCGCAGCAGCCAAATCGCATACGTGGATGTAATCCCGTATGGCGGTACCGTCTTCTGTCGGGTAGTCGTCACCATAAACCGAGATACGCTCGCGACGGCCGAGCGCGGCATCCAATACCAAAGGGATCAAGTGTGTTTCGGGCTGGTGAGCTTCACCGATCTCAACGTCGGGATCGGCACCGGCAGCGTTGAAGTAGCGCAAACGTACCGATCGCAAATCATGAGCTACGTCGTAAGCTTCCATGATTTTCTCTGCCGCCAACTTGCTGGCTCCATAGGGATTGACCGGCTCTTTTGGTTGCCGCTCGTCAATCAGGTCCACGTTGGGTTCACCATAAACTGCCGCAGTCGAGGAAAAGACCAAATGCCCGACACCCCCGCGCTGCATCGCTTCGAGCAGCCGCAGGGTACCGTTCAGATTGATATCCCAGCAAGCGCCCGGGTCTCGCACGGACTCCGATACAACGATCAATCCGGCAAAATGGAGAACCGCGATCGGTTGCGTCTGTTCAATCGCCGCCTGCAGACCTGCGCCGTCGCGCACATCCCCCTCTATCAAAGGGCCCCATTTCACAAACTCTCGATGGCCGCCGGACAAGTTGTCGTAAACAACGGGTTCAAACCCGGCTCGGGCAAGAGCCTTGCAGCAGTGGCTTCCAATGTAGCCTGCGCCGCCTGTCACCAGGACGGTTTTGTTCCTGTCGTCAATCACACGGTTAACCTACCTGCTCGCGTTGGCCCAAAGAAGCCACGCGAGAATGGCCCGATTTGCCATGCTCCGTCCAGCCACGATGACAGAAAGATCCCCGCCGGCGGAATCGTTATGCCCAACCGGCCACCCTTCAGGTTTTGGCTGGGCGGCAATTCCCGCTTGCTTCCAGATCGCTCGCTTCTTCCGGCAGTTTCTGGCGCTTTTTAGCCGGTTTGTCGGATCCGCTGGCCGCATCACGTTTACGCAGACGACTCTGCGCAAGTTCTCCGCGGCTCTCCAATATCGGATAGGCAACTGACGTCAGGTGGCCATTGATGCGCTTCAGATCACGAATTACGTCAAGATGAAGCGCCGAGGTTTCAATGGATTCCTGGCGCCCGGCGCTTACCCGTTCGAAGTGCAATTCGGCCAGTTTCTGCTCAAGCGCGCGAATGGTGACTTTCTGGTCGAGCAACTGACGCGCAAGCCCGGCGTCTTCGGAAACAAACACGTTCAGCGCCAAGCCAAGGTTATCCATGACGACGGCGTGGAGTTTCTCGATTTCCTTCAGCCCACTGGAGGAGAACAGCAGACGGTTCTTAATCTTCTTGGCGGCTAACTCCATCAAGTTCTTGTCGATGATATCGCCGATGTGCTCCAGATTGGTCGTGAAGGTTAGGATGGCCGTATGCCGCTGACTTTCCTCGCGATCCATTTCCTCTCGGGACAGGCGTGTCAGATAGATCTTTATGGCCTCATAGAGCTTATCCACGTCGTCATCGCGTGTGGATATTTCACGAAGCAACTTCTGATCGTCCTTGCAGAAGACCTCCATCGACTGCCGCAACATCTGCTCCACCATGTCGCCGAGACGCAACGTTTCGCGCGCGGCACTGGCAAGAGCCACGGACGGCGTGTCGACGGCATCAGGGTCGAGATAACGCGGGCGGCTGTCGTCTTCCTCCTGCTCGACATCCGGCAACAGGCGTTCCAACAGCTTGGCCACAACGCCGGTTAGCGGCAGGAACACCAACGCGACAGCCAAGTTGAATCCGGTATGGGCATTGACGATAAGACGCGGCGAGTCCCCTTCTAGGCGCTCCAACAACGCAAGGCACTCCGGCAGGAAGCCCAGCAGCAACGCCGCACCTGCAAACCGCATCATCAAGTTGCCGACCGGAGGACGCCTGGCCAGCGCGCCAGACCCGGCGGTCATAGCGACCGGAGCGATAGCGCCGCCAACATTGGCACCCAAGACCAGCGCCAGACCCAGCAGCGGTTCGATAATTCCCGCCGTCGCCAACGACATGAACAACAGCACCATCGCCAGGCTGGAGTGCGCGAGCCAAGTCAATACCGCAGCTACCAGGAACGCGATCAAGGGCTCGTCGCCCAGGCGTTCCATGAGCAGCGGAAGAATCTCCGACCCTCGAAGCGCGGCCGACGATCCCACAATCAGCTTCAACGATAGAAGCATAAGTCCAAGCCCGACCCCGGCCCTCCCGAGCTGGCGAATGAGCGCCCGCTCACTGCTGAGGAACGCCGTAACACCCGCCACGATCAACAACGGCGAAAGGCTCTTCAAATCGAACGAAAAAACCTGGGCGACAAGCGTCGAGCCAACATCGGCGCCTAGCATGATCGCCAAGGCGGCAGCCGTGGTCATCATGGCGCGGCTTGCGAAACCCGCGACGACCAATGCCGTTGCCGTTGAACTCTGCAACAGCCCTGTAACCAAAATCCCGAAGAAGAAAGCGCGCAATCGGCTAGAAGTGCCAGCGGCAACCATGCGCCGCAACCATGCGCCGAACGCGCGCGTGATCCCGGTCCGCACCATGCGAACGCCCCACAGCAGGAGCGCCACGCCGCCGACAAGGTTGATGATCACTTCAGTGCCACTGAGGTCCATCGCGACTTCCGATCGGACAAGGGTTAAAGAACCACCATGCCCGGACAGTTCCCAACCAGGAACCCGGGCACGATCCAGAAAAATCGAAGGGCAGCACGGAGAAACTTACGAATCACCGCCGCGCCGTAATAAAACTGTAACATTCTCAGCCGCAAAACGAAATGGCAGTTCTTGCCGCCCCGCCGTTCCGATCCCCTTATTAGCGACCGGGCCGGGATGATCATAGGCCATCCTTGAACAGGTCAATCACCGACGATCGCCTACGACTTTGTCGTGCCGCGAATGGTGAAAAATATACGAAATTGATTCGAAGTCTCTCTTACAGCTTGATCTATATCATTTCGATATATATCAAATCGCCATATTATCGACAAAACAAGCGAGTTGTAAAAGCAATGGACACCAAAGCCCTATGCTTGGCCGTGCTCAGTCGCGGCGAGGCCAGTGGATATGAAATCAAGAAGTCACTTGAGAGTATTCCCATCAGTGCCTTGCAAGAGGTTTCTTTCGGGTCGATCTATCCTGCGCTCAACAAGCTGACTGAAGAAGAATGCGTAGTCTGTCGCCAGGAGACCCAAACAAAGCGTCCGGACAAGAAAGTCTACGCGTTGACGGACCTTGGAATGACCAGGTTGATAGAACGTCTGGAGCAGGAACCGGCGCCTGATCGGTTTCGCTCCGATTTCCTCTTCACCTTGAGCTTTGCGCACTTTCTGGAGCCCTCGCTGGTCCGACGGTTAATCGATGATCGCATCGCGTTTTACGAAACCAGGATCCAGGAAATGGAAGGGTGCGATCTGACAAGCGCCACACCAGGAGGGCGTTTCGTGCATGGTTTTGGGCATGCGGTTTATCAGGGCGCCTTGACTTATCTCAGGCAGCAACGCGCCGAACTCTTGGCGGCGCTAAGCGACCCTGCCCACAACAAAACTCAATCAATCAGACCTGCAAGCGGCATGAAACCGACTGCCAGTCCGTATAAAGAATCGGGACAATTAGGAAATTGAGATGAACCGATCGATAATCATTGCCTCTCTTATCGCCGTCGCCGCCGTTGCCTGGATCGCTTCAGGCAGCCTGGGCAACGGCTCCGGGCCGCAACCGCAAAAGGAACCGGCCAATCTCTCTGCGTTAAGCGAGCGCCAATCTGTGCGCGTCCGCCAGATCGTGGCCGAGGCACACGAGCGACAGCTTGTATTGCGCGGCTCAACGGAACCGGAACGCGCCGTCGATCTGAAGGCCGAAACCAAAGGGATCATCATTGAGCTGCTCGTGGAGAAAGGAAACGATGTCGCTGCTGGTGACGTCATTGCACGCCTTTCGCCCGAGGATCGTCTGGCGCAACTCGCCGAAGCCAAGGCACTCCGCGAACAACGCCGCATTGAACATGAGGCCAATGTAAAGCTGGCGGACAAGGGCTTTCGCGCCCAGACACAGCTTGCAGGTGCGAAAGCTGGACTGGAGGCGGCCGACGCCGCCGTCAAGAAAGCCGAGATAGAGCTTGAGAACCTGGTCATATCGGCGCCTTTTGCAGGACGCCTGGAAAGCCGGCCGACAGAGCTGGGAAGTTACTTGGAGATAGGCCAGATGGTGGCCCGAATCGTCGACCTCGACCCACTCCTGATCGTGGGTTTCGCGAATGAGCAGGATATCCGTCAAATCGAACTTGGAACGAAGGGTCAAGTGCGATTCGTCGGCGGCGGCCGTGGAGAGGCGGTCGTCTCTTTCATCGCCGCTTCTGCCGAATCCAGCACCCGCACCTTTCGGGTGGAAATGACCATGCCGAATCCTGACGCCGCGGTTCCTGCCGGTATCACCGCCGAGATGATTCTGCCTCGCGTTTCAGTCGTTGCTCACCGTATCAGCCCGGCGATCCTGACGCTGGCTGACAATGGAAAGGTGGGGGTTCGCATTGTCGACGACCAGGGCGTGGTGGCCTTTCGGGAGATATCGATCATCGATGAATCACGGGATGTCATGTGGGTCACCGGTCTGCCTGAACACGCCACTGTCATCGTAGTGGGACAAGAGTTCGTCCAAGAAGGCGAGAAAGTGAAGGCTATCGATGCCGAAACCCTGGAGCCACTGGCCTTGGGAACCGCACAATGAAGGCACTGATAGCCGCCTGCTTATCCCATAAGCGCAGTGTCATCAGCACACTGGTTTTGCTGTTGATCGCAGGCGCCTATGCCTACGCCGTGATCCCGAAGGAAGATTCGCCGGACGTCAACATACCGATCCTCTATGTCAACGTCTCGCACGACGGCATCTCGCCGGAAGATGCCGAACGCCTTCTCATCAAGCCTCTGGAAACGGAAATGCGGGGCATAGAAGGCGTCAAGGAAATGCGCTCGACCGCCTTCCTTGGCGGCGCCAATGTGTTGCTGGAGTTCGACGCCGGCTTCGATTCCAATCGCGCCTTGATCGATGTTCGCGAGAAGGTCGACCTTGCCAAGCCCGACCTGCCCGACGAAGCCGATGAGCCTGTCGTTAGCGAAGTCAATCTCAGCCTCTTCCCGGTTCTGACCGTGACACTTTCCGGTCAGGTTCCCGAACGCACGCTGCTACGTCTGGCGCGCGACTTGCAGGATCGCCTGGAAACCATCCCCCAGGTGTTGAGCGCAAACCTCAATGGTGACCGCGAGGAGAGGTTGGAGATCGTCGTCGACCCGCTGATGCTTGAAAGCTACGGAATCGATACCGAAGAGCTGGTTACCTATGTGAACCGCTCCAACCTGCTGGTCGCTGCAGGTGAACTGGACAACGGCACCGGACGTTTCCCGGTCAAGGTTCCCGGTCTATTCGAAGATTACAAAGACGTACTGGATCTACCGGTCTTGACCGACGGCGACCAGGTCGTGCGGTTTGGCGATCTGGCCGAGTTGCGGCGCACCTTCAAGGATTCCGAAGGATTCGTGCGTGTGAATGGCCAACCTGCCCTGGCACTGGAAATTCAAAAGCGCACGGGTGAGAACATAATCGAGACCATCGAACTCGTCCGCGAGAAGGTGGAGCAGACCCGGAAGTACTGGCCGGAATCGGTCCAGGTAAACTACAGCCAGGATGCCTCAACCAACATTCGCACAATGCTGTCCGACCTGCAGAACAACGTATTGAGCGCTATCCTACTCGTCATGGTCGTCGTCGTGGCAGCCCTGGGACTGCGGTCGGCCGGTCTGGTGGGCGTGGCAATACCTGGATCCTTCCTGACCGGCATCCTGGTTATTTGGTCGATGGGCCTGACGGTCAACGTGGTGGTGCTGTTCAGTCTGATTCTCTCCGTCGGTATGTTGGTCGATGGTGCTATCGTCGTAACCGAATACGCCGACCGAAAGATGAATGAAGGCGAGCCGCGCGGCCGCGCTTATGGCCTAGCCGCACAGCGCATGTCCTGGCCAATCATCGCAGCGACCGCGACCACGCTGGCGGCTTTCCTGCCGCTGGTTTTCTGGCCAGGGATCGTCGGCGAGTTCATGAAGTACCTGCCGATTACGCTGGTTGCGACCTTGTCGGCGTCCCTTGCCATGGCGCTCATCTTCGTGCCAACGCTTGGTGCTCTCATCGGCCGCGCGAGCCACAGCGGTCCCGCACCGCTGTCACCGGATGCGACGGACGACGAGGATTTGGCCAATCTATCGGGAATTACCGGTTACTACGTTCGTCTTTTGCGGAGCGCACTCAAACGGCCAGGGGCGGTGCTCCTGACAGCGCTTGCTGTGCTGATCGCCGCCCAGATCGCTTATGGCACCTTTGGCAAGGGCATCGAGTTCTTTCCCAAGATCGAGCCGGATAACGCGGCGCTGCAAATCAGAGCGCAGGGCAACTTCTCGATTCAAGAACGAGACACCTTGTTGCAACAGGTGGAAAACCGAATTCTCGATCTCCAGGAAGAACGCGGCGAGTTCCACAGCATTTACGCCTTTTCCATGGCGCGCTCTGGCCAACAGCGTGACGAGCCGGAAGACATCATCGGGGTCGTCCAGCTTGAATTCACCGATTGGTTCGCCCGACGCAAAGCAGATGTAATCCTGGCCGATATTCGGGACCGTACTGCCGATCTGGCAGGTATTCATCTGGAAACGCGCAAGGAAGAGGCCGGCCCGCCAGTTGGGAAGCCAATCCAGATCGAGGTCGGCTCGGATTCACCTGAACGCATTGCAGCGACCGCCGAGCGCATTGCAGCAAAGCTGGAATCGATGGACGGACTGCTCAACATCGAAGACGGCGGCAGCCTGCCCGGCATCGAATGGAATTTGACGGTAGATCGGGCGCAAGCCGCGAAGTTCGGCGCGGACATCAGCCTCATCGGAAGTTACGTCCGCATGGTCACCAACGGCATGATCATTGGCGGCTATCGACCGGACGACAGTGACGATGAGATCGATATCGTGGTGCGACTGACAGAGCGAGAACGAACAGTTTCCTACCTCGACGATCTGCGCATTCAAACCAAGCAGGGTTCGATCCCCATCAGCAACTTCGTCACCCGATCGGCGCAACCCAAGATCAATCAGCTAAGGCGCGTCGATGGCCAGCGCGTAGTGACGCTGCGCGCCGATGTCGCGCCCGGCGTCTTGGCTTCCGAAAAGGTGGCGGAGATTCAAAATTGGATGCTGGAACAAGAACCTGACCCATTGGTCAATATTCGCTTCAAGGGCGAAGATGAGGAACAGCAGAAGGCCCAGGCTTTCCTTGGTAAGGCATTCGTGGTGGCGTTGTTCCTGATGGCCATCATCCTAGTGACCCAGTTTAACTCCTTCTACAGTGCATTCCTGATCCTGACCGCCGTGGTGATGTCGACGGTCGGCGTCATGTTGGGGCTGTTGTTGACCGGACAACCTTTTGGGATCGTCATGTCCGGGATCGGGGTCATAGCCTTGGCAGGCATCGTCGTTAACAACAACATTGTGCTGATCGATACCTATGACCGCCTGAAGGAAACGGCGCGCAGCGACTTCGATGCCATACTGCGCACCGGCGCGCAGCGACTTCGCCCTGTTCTGCTGACCAGTGTCACGACAATTCTTGGCCTCATGCCGATGGTGCTCGCTCTGAACATTGATTTTGTGGCGCGCGACCTGCAGATCGGCGCGCCCTCCACTCAATGGTGGCGGCAACTATCAACGGCCATTGCCTTTGGCCTGGCTTTTGCGACACTGCTAACGCTTTTCGTCACGCCGTCGGCCTTGATGGCCCGTGCGAAGTTCAAGGCATGGCGGTCCGCTCGCAAAGAAAGACGCCAAACCAAACGCGGTGCGGCCAACCCCTCGCCTGCCGAATGATCGTTTTGATCGCAATGGCTCCGCGGGTCCGGAACTACTGAACGCCCTGCCCCTCTGGGATCATGAAAACCTGCCCTGGATAGATCAGATCGGGGTTGCGTATCTGATCTTTGTTCGCCTCCAGGATAAGGGTGTAGCGCATGCCCTCCCCATAGGCGCGGCGCGCCAAGCGCCAGAGGCTGTTTCCAGGTTGGACGACCGCAATACCCTCTCCGGTTAGCGGCCCCTGCCCACCGGCACGATAGAAAGGCGTTTCCACCCTTGCCACCACTTTGCCGGCGCCGTCGATTTGATCGACCCGAAGCTGATGCGTGCCGGTTGCAACACGCTCCGCCGGCGAGAATTGCCACCGGCGATCCTGCCCTGCCCGGGTATCGCCGACAGCTTTGTTGTCCAGATAGATCAGAAGCCGGGCGTCCGCCGGCGCCTGCCCACCGACCACCAGATTTCCGTCGGCGTCGTAATCGATTATCTCCAACGCCAGATCACCCGCTGAAATCCCCTCTCCGACATTGCCTTGTAACACGCGGGGAACCGAGCCTTCGGTGCCGGGCACCAGGACCGCCAATGGCTGTGCCAACGCAGCGGTCTGATCGCCGCCATCTGCGGGTAACGTGCTGCCGTCGGCGCCTGCCACCTGGTTCGACCCAGGCACGACAATAACGACCGATTGCTCGGATTCCGTCCAGGGTGACGCCTCGGAAGCGCGTGAGCGAAGCGTCAAACGATGTTCGCCCGGCCCCAACGGCTGCTCGGGCAACGCCACAAATTCGCCGCGTTCATTCGTGGTGGCGCGGGCGACAATGTTTCCCTTTTCGTCCACCACTTCAATATCGGCGCCCAGGTCGCCGCGTCCGGCAATGACCGTGGCACCGTCACGCTCTACCCTGACGATATCGAAAGAGGGTTTGACCGGTGGCAGGGCAGTGGCGGTGGATCCGCTGGTCGCTGCCTCACTTGTGCCTTGGGAAGCGGAGGCCATATCGGATGCACCGGCCGAGGTGTTGCCTGCAGTTGTGGCGTCGGAAGAAACCGATGCCGTCGACTGCGTGCCGCTCGTGGGTTGCTCCGCCGTTGATTGTGCGGTGTTCTCAGCGCCACTTTGCAGGGGTGCTTCAGACGTCACGGCCGGTTTGGGCGGCGCATCGGGATCATTAAAATAGAAGAACAGCGCCGCCACACCCAACGCCAGGGCAACAACGATCAGCACGCCGTATTGTTTCACCGTACAACGCCCCCCACTTTACGACTCCTATCCAGCTCCGTTCCGCGTTTGCCGGGTGCATGCTCTTTGGGCCTGCGCCCTTGCATTGTCACGAAGCCGCCATGACATCCACACTCGGCACAGGTTACAGTGATCTGAAAGAAAAGCAAAAGAAGGAAGCCACCAACGTCATGCCTAAAATTCGAAGTCTTTGTGCCTATTGCGGCGCATCTCAACGCGTTGACCCCCTTTACCTGGATATCGCCAAAGCTTTGGGCCGCGAAGCCGCCTTGCGCGGAATCGAACTGATCTTTGGTGGTGGACGCGTTGGTATGATGGGTGCGGTCGCCGACGGCGCGATCGCGGAAGGTGGGAGCGTTGTGGGCATCATCCCTGAGCACCTGGAAAGCGTGGAGGTCGGCCATCAAGGCGTAACGCGTTTGGAAGTGGTTCCTTCAATGCATGTCCGCAAGATGCGCATGTTCGAACTTTCCGATGCCTTCTGCATCCTGCCCGGCGGACTTGGCACCCTGGACGAAACCTTCGAGATACTGACTTGGCGGCAACTTGGACTTCATGACAAGCCGGTGGTGGTGCTGGACACCCTGAACTACTGGCAACCTCTCAAAGCTTTGATCGAGCATCAGGTCAAGGTCGGTTTCGTGAAGCCCGAGCATGCCGAGATGCTGACGTACGTCAGCGATCTGGAAACGCTGTTCGAGACGCTGGAGGCCGAACCCCGTTCCCGGATCGAAGGAGAAAGTGAGCGCTTTTAGGCGGTCGGGGCTGCCCCATGTTGCGCTGCGGCGTAAGGCCGACTATCTTGCCCGCGACTTTCAACACCGGCGGACCCGGCCTCTTTTATAATCGGCCCCTCCCGCCGGATATCGTCGGCCATTAACGGAGGCGCAGTATGCCCAAGATTCAGGTTAAGAACCCTGTCGTCGAGCTCGACGGCGATGAGATGACCCGCATCATCTGGAAGATGATCCGCGAACGTCTGATCCAGCCCTATCTCGATGTTGACCTCAAGTACTTCGATCTGGGCGTCGAGAAGCGCGACGAGACCAACGACCAGATCACGGTGGACGCAGCCAACGCCATCAAACAGCACGGCGTCGGCGTCAAATGCGCGACCATCACGCCCGACGAGGATCGGGTCACGGAATTCAACCTGAAAAAGATGTGGCGCTCGCCAAACGGCACGATCCGAAACATTCTGGGCGGCACGGTATTCCGTCAGCCGATTATCTGCGAGAACGTGCCGCGCCTGGTGCCCGGCTGGACCCAACCGATCGTGATCGGTCGTCACGCCTTCGGCGATCAATACCGCGCCACCGACTTCTTGGTTCCTGGCCCCGGAAAGCTGACCATGACCTTCACACCTGCCGACGGCGGCGAGGCGGTCACCTATGACGTGCATGATTTCCCCGATGCCGGTGTTGCCATGGGAATGTACAACCACGACGAATCGATCCGCGGTTTTGCCAGGGCCTGCATGAACTACGGTTTGACCCTGGGCTGGCCGGTCTACCTCTCCACCAAGAATACGATCCTCAAAGCCTATGACGGACGATTCAAGGATCTTTTCCAAGAGGTTTACGAAGCCGAATTCGCCGACAAATTCTCGGCGAAGGGTATCACCTACGAGCATCGTTTGATCGACGACATGGTTGCTTCCGCCCTCAAGTGGTCTGGGGGGTTCGTCTGGGCCTGCAAGAACTACGACGGCGATGTACAGTCCGATACTGTTGCCCAGGGCTTTGGCTCATTGGGCCTGATGACTTCCGTCCTGATGACGCCGGACGGCAAGACCGTCGAAGCGGAGGCCGCGCACGGCACGGTCACGCGGCACTACCGCATGCACCAGCAGGGCAAGGAGACCTCGACCAACCCGATCGCCTCAATCTTTGCCTGGACGCGTGGACTATCCTACCGTGGCGCCTTCGACGGCACCCCGGACGTAGTCCGTTTTGCCGAAACGCTGGAGAAAGTCTGCATCGACACAGTTGAAGCCGGCGACATGACCAAGGATCTCGCTTTGCTGGTTTCCCCGAATCAACCCTGGCTGACCTCGCAGAAGTTCTTCGATAAGGTCGACCAGAACTTGCAGAAGGCCATGGCCAACTGGAAGTGACGGGTTAAGTCGGCAAGGAAGGGGACGCTAACAATGAGACGACTACTGACACTCTTTTTGATGATTGGAGGACTGATGGCCGCGAGCCTGGAGGGCGCCAATGCCCAGACTGATCCCGAGAACACCCTCGTCCTGGAACTGAAGGACGGCAAGGTGCTTATCGAAATGCTGCCGGAGGTAGCTCCCAACCACGTTGCCCGCATCAAGGAACTGACCCGTGAGGGATTCTACGACGGCATCGTGTTTCACCGCGTCATGGAAGGCTTCATGGCACAGAGCGGTGATCCGACGGGCACCGGCTCCGGCGGTTCCGGTGTCAACATTGGGGCCGAGTTCTCCAATGAGCCGTTTAGCCGCGGCACCGCTGGCATGGCGCGTGCACAACATCCCGACAGCGCCGACAGCCAGTTTTTCATCACCTTCGCCGACGCCTCCTTCCTGAACGGTCAGTATACCGTTTGGGGCCGTGTGGTCGACGGAATGGAATACGTGGACAACATTAAGAAAGCACCCGCCGGCCGCCAGTCCGGCGCCGTGGACGACCCCGATAAGATCGTTTCCATGAAGGTTTTGGCGGACGTTCAGTAAGAACGCTGCGCCTATCCAACGAAAAAGGGCCGACAAGCGTCGGCCCTTTTTTAATTCTTCATCGCAGCCCGATCTATCCCGCCAAGGCCGCCTCGATCGCCTGGATCGCCGCGGCGGCGTTGCCGCTGTCAGGGCCGCCAGCCTGGGCCATATCCGGACGGCCACCGCCGCCCTTGCCGCCTATGGCTTGTGAACCGGCACGCACCAGATCGACGGCCGAGAGTGTTGCCGTCAGATCGTCAGTAACGCCGGCGACCAGCGAGGCCTTGCCGTCACTGACAGCGATCAGAGCCACGACGCCGGAGCCCACCTGCTGCTTGAGCGTGTCTGCCATGGGCTTCAGATCCCTTGCCGATACCCCTTCAAGCACCTGCCCGATGAACTTTATGCCACCGATATCCTTGACCTTGGGGCCTGATTGGCCGCTGCCACCACCGGTCGCTAACTTGCGCCGCAAGTCGCCAACCTCACGCTCCAGGCGCTTGCGTTCCTCCATCAGGGCCGCGACGCGCTGAGGAAGGTCCGAGGCGGCGCTACGCAACGTTGCCGCCGTATCGGCCAAAACCTCTTCTTGCGCCTCAACATAAGCTAGGGCATCGACACCGGTCACGGCTTCCAGTCTCCGGACGCCCGACGCCAGCGCTTCCTCGCGGATAATCTTGAAAAAACCGATGTCACCGACACGCCGAACATGCGTACCACCGCAAAGTTCGGTCGAGTAGGCCTTGTCGTCCCTGGCGCGGTCTGCGCCACCCATTGAGACCACCCGCACCTCGTCCCCATACTTCTCGCCGAAAAGCGCCAACGCACCCTCCTCGATGGCTTCCTCCGGCGTCATGTAACGGGTCGTGACCTCGGCGTTCTTGACGATGGTTTCGTTGACAAGTTTCTCGACGGCGACGATATCCTCGCGCGTCAATGGCTTGGGGTGGCTGATATCGAAGCGCAGGCGATCCGGCGCGACCAACGAGCCTTTCTGCGTGACATGGTCGCCCAAGCGTCGGCGTAGGGCCTCGTGCAGCAGGTGCGTCGCCGAATGGTTGGCCCGCAGGCGCGCGCGGCGCGCATCGTCCACCCGCAGTTCCACCGCCTCTCCGACTTCCAGGCTGCCGCGTTCCAGCTTCCCTAGGTGTACGTGCAGCGACCCCAGCTTCTTTTGCGTATCGGCGACACTGAAGCTCGCCCCTTCCGCCGAGAAGAGCGCACCGCTGTCGCCCATCTGACCGCCAGACTCACCGTAGAAAGGGGTTTGGTTGGTAAGAACGGCCGCCTCCTGGCCGGCCTCGATCCGTTCCACGGGCTTGCCGTCCACCACAAGCGCCACAACCTGGCCCTCGGCTTCTTCCGCCTCGTAGCCGAGGAACTCCGTGCTGCCCAACTCATCTTCCAGTGTAAACCAGAGCGCTTCCGTGGCGGCTTCACCTGAACCAGACCAGGCCTTGCGGGCCGTCGCACGCTGTTGCTCCATCGACGCCTCGAAGCCTTGCGTATCCACGCCCCGCCCTTGGCCGCGCAAAATATCTTGCGTCAGGTCAAGCGGGAAGCCGAAGGTATCGTAGAGTTTGAAGGCTACATCGCCCGATAGCGGCTCCTGGTCGCCTAACCGGGAAACCTCGTCTTCCAGCAACTTCAGACCGCGTCCAAGCGTATCCTTAAAACGCGTCTCCTCTAACTTGAGCGTTTCCGTGATCAACGATTTTGCGCGTTGCAGCTCCGGGTAGTGCTGCCCCATTTCCGTGATCAAGGCTGGCACCAGCCGATGCATCAGAGGTTCCTGGCACCCCAGGATGTGCGCGTGGCGCATGGCACGGCGCATGATGCGTCGCAGAACATAGCCGCGCCCGTCCTTGGATGGCAGAACGCCGTCTGCGATCAAAAAAGACGACGCGCGCAAGTGATCCGCGATCACCCGGTGCGACACCGCACCCGGACCATCCGGTGGTGTGCCGGACGCCTCCGCCGAGGCTTCAATCAAGCCCCTCATCAAGTCGATATCGTAGTTGTCGTGCTTGCCCTGCATGACCGCGGAAATGCGCTCGAGGCCCATGCCCGTATCGATCGACGGCTTTGGCAGATCAATACGGTTGCCCGGCGCAATCTGCTCGTACTGCATGAACACGAGGTTCCAGATTTCGATGAAGCGGTCACCATCTTCATCCGGACTGCCCGGAGGGCCGCCCGGAATATGATCACCGTGATCGAAGAAGATCTCCGAACAGGGGCCGCAAGGGCCGGTGTCGCCCATCTGCCAGAAATTGTCAGAGGTGGGTATCCGAATGATCTTTGATTCCGGCAGGCCGGCAATCTTACGCCACAAATCGAAGGCTTCGTCATCTTCGGAGTAAACCGTCACAAGCAGGCGGTCGGCCGGCAAGCCATACTCCTTTGTGACCAGATTCCAGGCCAGCTCAATCGCCGTATCCTTGAAGTAATCGCCGAAGGAAAAATTCCCCAGCATCTCAAAGAAAGTGTGGTGGCGTGCGGTATAGCCAACATTCTCGAGATCGTTGTGCTTGCCCCCCGCACGCACACATTTCTGCGAGGTTGCGGCCCGCTTGTAGGGCCGTTGTTCCGCGCCGGTGAAAACATTCTTGAACTGAACCATTCCGGCGTTGGTGAAAAGCAATGTCGGATCGTTGCGCGGCACCAGCACCGAGGAAGCGACAGGCTCGTGACCGTGCTTTTCAAAGTAACCAAGGAATTGGTTTCTGATTTCGTTGGCTGAAGTCATGGCTTTCACTTAAGCATCAAATTTTTGCGAAACAGATGTCGGTTCTCAAACAAGCTGGAGCCTTTCAACGATGGAGCCGCGTCGGTAATCCGGGACCCGCGCGGTTTTAGCCTTCAGGCGGTCACCTGTCCAGCGATCACGCATCGCAAAGGCATCTCGCCTCGCCCGGTGGTTCCGAATTATCCTGGCCAAGCGGGGGGACGACGCGCTACAACTCGGCCCCTCAGAAGAGCCAAAAATTGATTGAGACGATCTATGATGCACAAGATTACTCCCTCCCGCCCGAACGGCGTGACGCGATTCCTAACCGCTTGCTTGGTGCTGACGGCGATCCTTTCGCTGCCACGCACCGCAGCGGCCCAAGGCGCGGACGCCAACGGAGCCATTTTTAAGGACTGGCGCATTCGCTGCAGCCCTGCACAGAACGCCGAAGGGCAGGATCAACCGGTAATCTGTGAAGCTTACCAAGTTGTGTTGCGTGAAGATCAGCAACAGCCGGTTCTCGAAGTCGTCATCGCCTTCCCGCCCAGCCAGGAGAATGCCGTCGGCGCGATCATTGTTCCGCTTGGCGTCCTACTGCCGGCCGGGATCGCGGTCTCAATCGACGAAAAGCCCCTTGGCAAACTTCCCTATCAACGTTGCGGAGCCAAAGGTTGCCTGGGACAGTTCATCTTCACGCCTGAACAGTTCAAAGCATGGCGTTCCGGCACCAAGGGCCAGGTAACGATCACGCACGGCAACGGAAAGGAGCTGGCGATACCGCTTTCGCTCCTCGGCTTTACCGACGCAACAAACGCAATCAGTAAAAAGTAAAAAGGGCCGCCCAACCGGGCGACCCATCTTTTACCTTTTGTCGATCCCGGGCGGCAGTCCGTCAGCCAGCAACATCCGAACTACTGTCGTCCGCATCTCCCTCACCACCGCCGGGGCCTTCCAGCATGGCAATCGCAACGATCCCGGCATTCTCCCGGATGCGCTGTTCGATCGTTCTCGCTATTTCGGGATTGTCTTGCATGAACTGTTTGGCGTTCTCCCGGCCCTGACCGATGCGTTGGCCGTCGTAAGAGAACCAGGAGCCCGACTTTTCGATGATGTTGGCCTGTACGCCCAAATCGATCAACTCACCTGTCTTTGAGATGCCCTGACCGTACATGATGTCGAACTCCACCACCCGGAAGGGCGGCGCCACTTTGTTCTTCACCACCTTAACCCGGGTTTGGTTGCCGACAATATCACCCTTGTCCTTCACGGCACCAATACGGCGGATATCAAGGCGAACCGAGGCGTAGAATTTCAAGGCATTGCCGCCGGACGTCGTCTCGGGGCTACCAAACATGACACCGATCTTCATACGCAGTTGGTTGATGAAGATCACCAGCGTGTTGGACCGCGCTATAGACGCTGTCAATTTACGCAGCGCCTGGCTCATGAGCCGTGCCTGAAGGCCGGGTTGCTGATCACCCATATCGCCCTCCAGTTCCACCCGGGGCACCAGGGCCGCAACCGAATCGATCACCAACACGTCAACCGCGCCCGAGCGCACAAGCGTATCGGTAATCTCCAATGCCTGTTCGCCGGCATCGGGCTGCGAGATCAGCAGTTCTTCGATATTGACTCCGAGTTTTGCCGCATAGGCCGGGTCCAGCGCATGCTCCGCATCGACAAATGCGCAAGTGCCCCCCTTCTTTTGGGCCTCTGCGATCGCCTGCAATGCGAGGGTTGTTTTACCGGAGCTTTCCGGCCCAAAGATTTCAACGACCCTGCCCCGAGGCAGCCCGCCGATGCCCAATGCTATATCCAGACCCAGCGAACCGGTCGAGATCGCCTCTATCTCAACGGCCTCCTGTTGACCGAGACGCATAATCGATCCCTTACCGAAGGCGCGCTCAATCTGGCTCAGCGCGGCATCCAGGGCTTTGTTTTTATCCACGGTTCCTCCTTCAACGACGCGCAAATTATTCTGCATGACGAACGGCCTCCCTTATCCCACAAGCGCCTCCAAAGGCGCAATGCGAAGAATTGTGCTCGTTTTGTTCTCATTTTTCAACCTAAATATAGGACCATTATGAGAACAAACGTTCAATTTGGCGTTAGTCGATAACATTTCGCCATGTCGACTACGGCCTTTCATACAGTCCCTGCTAGAGTCGATTCGTGCTGCAGATCTGGAGTGAGTCGATGTCATCCGTGCGAGACCGTCTGGCAAAAAAACTGCGTCTCCTTGGTATCTTTGCTAACTGCGATGAAGCCACGCTTCAGGGCATTGCAGAGCGATCTCAATGGCTTTCGGTTCCCGGCGGTCGGTTGCTGATAGAACAAGGCGAGCAAGCTGAAGCCGTTTTCGTGTTGCTTTCCGGCCGCCTTGCCGTGATCACCGGGTTTGGAACCTCCGAGGAACGCTTGGTAACGGAAATCAGCGCCGGCGATAGCGTGGGCGAGTTGGGAGTAATTGCCTCGACCCGTCGTTCAGCAAGTGTCCTCGCGCTGCGGGACAGTGAGTTGCTTCGTATTCCCGGCGATGTGCTGAAACCGCTGATTGCAAGCGATCCGGCCGCCTTTGACGGGCTCTTACAAACGCTTGCCCAGCGCCTGCTCCGCCTGACACGGGGTAAGCCGGTGCAGCGTATGGTCCGCAACCTGGCGCTGCTACCCCTGGATGACGCAAGTCCCTGGCCCGACATCGCCATGCGTCTGCAAAGGAGTGCTCAGACTATCGGTTTGAGGTGCCACATCTTTACCGAGGCTGATGGGTCTCGCGACAGCAATCAGTTCGCCGAAATGGAAGAAAACTTCGATCTTTGCCTTTATCTGGCAACCAAGGCCGACGATACCTGGCGCAGACTCTGCAAACGCCAAGCCGACCGCCTGTTGCTGCTTGCCAGCGGCACGGACAAGGGTCGAAGCGCCCGCCCCCCTGACAACCACTTGATCGGCGATCGCAGACCCGTGGATATGGCTATTTGCGAGGCGGCCGATTTAGAGCTTCCGACACCATCCCGTAATTGGCCGGTCGCCCTGGCCGCTACACGATGGGTTCATCGCCTTAGAGAGAACAATGACCAGGACTACAGCCGTCTGGTTCGGTTGATGAAGAATCAAGGCCAGTGCCTCGTCCTCTCCGGAGGCGGCGCACGCGGGTTTGCCCATGTCGGCGTGCAGCGCGCGTTGCAGGAAGCAGGTCGCTCGCTCGATCTTCTGGGTGGCTCCAGCATGGGTGCGATCGTGGCCGCGGGTATTGCCCTGGAATGGGACAGCAACGATCTTGAGTCGCGCCTTGCCAAGGTCTTCGTCGAAGGGCGCCCGACCAGCGATTTGACCTTTCCCATCGTCGCCCTTCTGCGAGGCCGCCGGGTTTCGCACTATCTGAAATCGCATTTTGCGGACTTGGAGATGCAAGACCTTTGGCGCCCTTGCTATAGCGTGGCAACCGACCTACGCAGCGGCGAACCAATCATGCAAACCAAAGGGTCATTATGGCGGAACTTGCGTGCCAGCGTGGCCATTCCCGGCCTGCTACCGCCGGTCCCCACGGAACAACACTTGCTGGCCGACGGCGGTGTCGTCGATAATTTACCAGTCGGGTTCCTACTCGATCCGCCGCAAGGCCACATCATCGCAGTCGATGTCGCGCAGGATGCCGCCCTTAGATGCGATTTTCTAGCGGAGGAACTGGAAGCGCCATTCTGGCGTCTGTGGCCACGCGTGCGTCGCGGCCGGCTTCCGGGAATCTTCGATATTCTCCTACGCGCGGGAACCATAAACAGCAGCCGCCAGCGTAAGGAGGTGCTGGAAAAAGTAGATCTTTGGCTCGCGCCGCCGTTGGAAGAGATCGGCGTGCTGCAATGGGCTGCATTTCACCGCGCTGTCGAGATTGGCCATCGCTATGCCTGCCAGCAACTTGAAATCTGCGACCGGGAGCAAACCGAGTGATCAAGCGGCGATGCTAAGCTGCCCGCGCACATGATCCAGCAGTTGTTTCAACGCAAAAGGCTTTGGCAGGAAGCCCGCCTCGCCTCGGCTGATCAGGTCAAAGGCGATCCTGTCATCACAATAACCCGAGATGAGCAGGACCCGCAGACGAGGGCGCAGGAGTCGTGCCCGTTGGATAAGGCTGGCGCCGTCTAGGACCGGCATGGATAAATCCGTTACAAGCAGGTGAAACGATGCCGGGCGCATCTGAAACACGTCCCAGGCATCGACGCCGGATGCGCAGGCCGTCACGTGATAGCCCGCCCGGCGCAGCGCCAAAGATGCACAACTGCGAACCGAATCGTCGTCCTCGGCAAGGAGAACACGGATGGCCCCGCTCTGCGCCGCATCATTCATTTCCTTTTCTTGCTCTTCGTCCAGGGCTCCGTTTTGCTGAACCGCTTCGGTCAGCAGGGCACGATCGCTGCTGGCGGTTAGGCGCCTGAGAATGTGAGCCGCACGCTCGGCCTCCTTGCGAATCGTATCCAATTCCTGCTCGTCATCCATGTCACACTGCATTCTGCCACGCAGAATCTCTGTCGAACCCATGATGGACGTAAGTACATTGTTGAAGTCATGCGCGAGTTCATCGGCGAGCTTTGTAAAGGCGGCTCGATGCTCCCATTGAGGTTCGGCCACTACATGGGGGGCTTGGTCTGTTTCCTTGAAACCTGACATGGCGCATATCTCCTTGGCGGCCTGCTTGTGCCTCCAAAGATGCCGGTCAAACATTGAAAAGAGGTAAATGATTGCAAATGCGGACAAGAAAAAGGCCGATCTCAAGACCGGCCCTTTCGGATTTTAATTTCTGATTCAGCCGTTTGTCCGTATCAGTCGTCTCGCTGCGTGCGTTCCATCCGCTCGTGCCGTTCCTGCGCTTCTATCGAAAGCGTAGCAATTGGCCTGGCTTCCAATCGGCGTAGGCTGATCGGCTCATCGGTTTCTTCGCAATAACCGTAAGTGCCGTCCTCGATCCGCTGCAAAGCCATGTCTATCTTTGCTATTAACTTACGCTCGCGGTCGCGAGTCCGAAGTTCTAGCGATCGATCGGTTTCAAGCGACGCGCGATCAGCTATGTCCGCTTCCTGCAGGCTTTCGGATTGAAGATGTTGAAGCGTTTCTTCAGATTCTCGTAATAGTTCGCCGCGCCAAGCCAACAGTTTACGGCGAAAATACTCCCGCATGACCGGATTCATGAAGTCCTCGTCATCGGAAGGTCGGTAGTCGGGTGAAGCAGTAATAGATGACATCCGGCGCCTAACTCCTGAGGTCTATAAGATCGCGCGGAGTATATAAAAATCCGTTCGCCGAACAAGCCCTCAGATTCATCGTTAAGCAGTTGTTAACGATTTCGTAATAAATGTTAGCGAAGTTATAGCCTGCCGATAGAGGCGCTGCGTCACTGATACAACCGCAAAAACGCCTCAATTGCAGCCGAATGCTTCGCGTTTGAATCGAAAAAAGCTCAATATACATTTGACGAGAAAAGACTTTTCAATTGAATGCGTCGCATTTAATATATTAACTAGTCTGAACAACAGGGGCTGGGAAGCTATGCGTGTTCTATTGGTAGAGGATGATTCGGCGACAGCCCGTAGCATCGAGATGATGTTGCGCTCAGAGGGCTATGTTTGCGATTCAACCGACCTAGGCGAAGACGGCTTCGAAATCGCCAAACTCTATGATTACGATGTCATCATTCTGGATCTCATGCTTCCGGACATGGACGGCTACGACGTTCTGCGCCGGTTGCGTGATTCGAAGATCGGTACGCCTATTTTGGTCCTATCGGGTCTTTCGGGCTTGGATGACAAGGTCAAGTGCTTGGGGTTCGGTGCCGATGATTATTTAACCAAGCCGTTCCACAAGCTTGAGTTGATTGCACGCTTGCAGGCCATTGTACGCCGCACCCGGGGACACCCTGATTCGGTAATCAAGACCGGTAAGCTGGATGTCCATCTGGAACAGAAGGTAGCCGAAGTGAGCGGTCGTTCGTTACGCCTGACTGGAAAGGAGTACGCAATCCTTGAATTGCTCTCCCTCCGCAAGGGAACGACGCTGACCAAGGAGAATTTCCTTAATCATCTCTACGGCGGCATGGACGAGCCGGATCTCAAGATTATTGACGTCTTTGTCTGCAAGCTACGCAAGAAGCTCAGCGAAGCGACTGGCGGCGACAACTACATTGAGACGGTCTGGGGGCGCGGCTACCGGTTGCGCGATCCTGAACCGGACGCAGCAGCCCAGCAGACGAAAAAGGCTGTCAACGCCTGATTTATCGCCGATTTTGGCCGCTTGCTCGAGACCTGGACCGAGCTGGCGCCAATAGGACGATGTAGCAGGAAATCGCGCTCTCTTCGGGGAGCGCTTTTTTTTGACGCAGGCACACCTAAAAGCGGGAGTTGCGAAAGCTTCGCAATCGTGGCTAGTTAAGGAAACGGTATACGCAAGCATCATTCCTGCGGACATTCCGCACCCCGGCAAGGACACCGATAGCGCTTTGGCTTCAATCGATGCACAGCAATCAAGCTCTCGTCCCCGGCGTGGCTGGCTGCACCTGACCGTCCACGGCAGGGGCGGACGTTGGCTGATTCTTACTGCCGGGCTGATTGCGCTGCTGTTTTTGATCCCGACATTCAGCATCCTTCGGTCGGTTTTAGAGCCTGCCGGCGATGTTTGGCATCACCTCGCTTCCACGGTGTTGACTACCTACCTTCTCAACAGCCTGTGGCTCGTGCTTGGCGTGGGATGCGGAACCCTGTTGATGGGCGTTTCCACGGCTTGGCTCGTCACACTCTGCCGATTTCCCGGCCGAAAGATTTTCGAATGGGCACTGGTTCTGCCGATGGCCGTCCCGGCATATGTCATGGCCTACACCTATACGGACTTCCTGCAATACTCCGGCCCGGTCCAGGAAACCCTGAGGGAATTCACGGGCTGGACCGCCAGGGACTATTGGTTTCCACAGGTCCGCTCCCTGGGGGGTGCCATCGCGATGTTGTCATTGGTCCTGTATCCATACGTTTACATCATGGCGAGAAGCGCATTCATGGAGCAGTCGGTTTGCGCTCTGGAGGTCAGCCGCACTTTGGGGTGCGGTCCCTGGAGCAGCTTCAGGCGCGTGGCGCTACCATTGGCGCGCCCGGCGATTGTCGGCGGCCTTGCCCTGGCGCTGATGGAGACCCTGGCCGACTTCGGCACCGTCGCCTTTTTTGGCGTCCAGACCTTTACGACCGGCGTCGTGCGCGCCTGGTTTTCTTTGGGCGACAGAACCGCAGCGGCACAGCTTTCGGCGGTGCTTTTGGGGTTGGTGTTCATGATCCTGCTGCTGGAGCAGACCAGCCGCGGCAAGCGGCGATACCACCAAGCCACGACGCGTTATCAAGAACTTCCGGGATATCGTCTGAAGGGCTGGCGCCGCGTCGCTGCCTTTACCGCCTGCTTCCTGCCGCTGTTTTTGGGCTTCCTGCTCCCTGCCGTCATACTCATAAAAATGAGCGTCGAAGCAGGCGACCAGCAGTTTGGCCCACGGTTCTTCGAGCTCGTCGGCAATTCCTTCACCCTGGCCGGTCTGACCGCGCTGCTTGCCGTCGGATTGGCGCTGCTGATGGCTTATGCCGTACGCTTGGCGCCGACAGCGGTTACCCGCGCTGCGGCTCGACTTGCCAGCCTGGGCTATGCCATTCCCGGAACCATCATCGCCGTCGGCGTCCTCATCCCCTTTGCACGCTTTGACAATTGGCTGGACGCTCTCTTGACCCGCTATTTCGGGTTCGGCAGTGGTCTCCTGTTGACCGGAACCCTCGCTGCGCTGGTATTTGCCTATCTTGTGCGCTTCATGGCGGTATCCATGAACAGCGTAGAGGCCAGTTTGCTAAAAGTCCGGCCCAGCATGGACGATGCGGCCCGCAGCCTAGGCGAAGGACCGCTAGGCACGCTGCGCCGCATCCATGCTCCTATCATACGAGGGGGGCTGCTCAGCGCGGCCTTGGTCGTATTTGTCGATGTCATGAAGGAGTTGCCGGCCACTCTGGTCATGCGGCCTTTCAATTTCGACACGCTTGCGGTCCAGGCCTATAATCTCGCATCCGACGAGCGTCTTACCGAAGCCTCGACGTCGGCCTTGACCATTGTCGCCGTTGGAACGCTGCCGGTTATCTTGTTGACCCGCGCCATAGCGCGCTCTCGCCCCGGACACAATGGCGCCTAACCGGGCTATCGGTTCTTCTTGAACGAAAAAACCCCGCTCCTGGCATCAGAAGCGGGGTTAGTCATGGGATCCGGAAGATCAGACTTTCAACACGGATCCGACAGGCAATACCTATTTCCACCCTGCGCGGTCGAAGATCATCTGCGCAAGCGGCTGATTCTTGCCGAGGACCGACACGTTGACGGTATCGATCTTGAACGACCCTAGTGCGGTTACCGCCGCATTGGCGGCGACGCCCTCGACAACCGGATACTCGTTGTTTCCGTCAGCGAAGTACTGCTGAGCGCTGTCGCTTGCCAGATACTCCAGGAATTTGATCGCAGCTTCCTTATGCGGCGCATGCTTTGCAACCCCCGCCCCGGATACGTTGACGTGGGTGCCACGACCGTCCTGATTGGGGAAAATCACACCGAGTGCCGCACCGACCTCCTGATCCTCGCTTTTATCAGAACGCAACAAGCGTACGAGGTAATAGCTATTGGCGACCGCGATTCCACACTCGCCCGAGGCCGCAGCACGGAGCTGGTCTGTGTCGCCGCCCTGTGGGTCGCGGGCAAAATTAGCGACGACGCCTTTGGCCCAGGCTTCAGCCTTTTCTTCACCGTCAGCCGCAATGATCGAACCAAGCAGCGACAGATTGTAAATGTTCGAACTGGAGCGAATGCAGACCAGACCCTTCCATTTGGGATCAGCCAGGTCCTCGTAGCTATCCAAGCCCGTGGGATCTACGAGCTTCTTGTTGTAGACAATGAGGCGCGCGCGCGAGGAAAACCCGAACCACAGACCGTCAGGATGGCGTAGGTTGGCCGGGATCTTCTGGTCCAACAACGTGCTTTCGGCCGATTGGAACAGCCCCGCTTCCTCCGCGCGCCATAGGCGCCCAGCGTCCACGGTCATGACAACATCAGCCGGGCTATTGGCGCCTTCGCTTTTCATCCGCTCGATCAGCGCATCGCCATCGGCCTCAATCCGATTGACCTTGATGCCCGTTGCCGCCGTGAATTCCGCATAGAGCGCCTCATCGGTCTGGTAGTGGCGGGAACTATAAAGGTTTACGACCTGCTCCTCGGAAGCCCTGGCCTCGCTCACACCCAAGGTCCAACCCGCGAGGATCGAACCGGCGGCAACTGCCAAAGCGGCCACGGCGCCGGTTGTTGCGCGCCGCACCTTGGATCGGTGGAGATTCCTCAAAAATCTATCGTTCGATCCGAGACTATAAAAGCGAGAATAGGTCATGCTGTCCTTCCTTGATGTCGACGACGGTCTTTTGCCGCGGTCAGGCAAATTGTTGCGAATGATTATCATCCGCCGCTGATGTTTTATGCGAATGATTATCATTCGTCAAGCGAATCAGGAACGAGAGGCCCGTTACGCTACGAGCGATTCGCGCGAATGTGATAGGAAATTGGAAAAACGCCGACAGGGCCCGATCAGGGCTGCGAAAACACGTCCTTGCCGACATCGAGCGAAAAGACGACACAGCCCTCTTCCTGATCATCCACCGAAACATCGGCGCCGCATTCCGCGGCAAGAAGACGACAAAACACGCTTTGGATATTGCGGGTCGTGAGTTCCGAGTCCGGCAGGTCCCGGTTCAAACCTTCACGCGCTTCCGGTCGGACCCTGGCGCCTTCACCAATTGCCAGGATCGCGACCTGATGGCGACTCTCGGCGGCCAGAACCTCCACGGTCAGTGAGCCGCCACGCGGCAAACTTTCCTCAGCTACGACCAACAGGTTGAGCAGGAGCTTGGTTGAATTGGAGGACATCGGGTCGTTGTAGGTCTCGTCCGACCAGTTCAAACTGATGCGGTGCCCCTTGAAGTAGTTCTCCACATGGCTTTTCAGGTCTGTGCCACCCGGGCCCGCACGCTCAACAGCGGTCCCATAGGCCAGACGAAAAAACTGCAAAATTCGGGCTGCCGAATCGGCACTATCGATGGCCAGTTGCGCCGCCTCTTCCATAAGGTCTGGCGAAGCGCCACCAAGCATTTCCAATCCGTTGTTGCATGCCCCTATCGGATTGACCAATTCATGGCATAACCGCGCACAAAGCAATTCGGCAACCCGTAAGGATGCAATCATTTCTTAGCTTTCCCCCTCTCCAAACTCAGACGTAAACATACCGCCCGGCAACCGCTTGTCGCTTCGCAAGCCGCTGCTGTCGCATGAGGGCATGTTATAGCGCCGTCTCCTAATTATAGACTAACAGGAGCTGACGCCATGCCCAGGATATTTTGAGATGGATTTGACACCCGGCAGCCTTGTCACACACCCGGAGCAACCGGATTGGGGTATTGGGCAAGTGCAATCAGTCATAGGCAGCCGGGTAACGGTGAATTTCGAGAATGCGGGTAAATTGTTGATAGATTGCCAGCAAGTGACATTGATCCTTGTGGACCCGGAAGATTTCTAATCCGACAACGGGGCTGCTACCCTACGCACGAGTTAAAGAAGAGAAGAAAACCCATGGATGACGCGACACTTGGAGGCGGTATCGACCGCAGCATTCCCCCGGCCTCGGGACGCAGGCGCTCGCCGGCGTTCACGAAGGGACGCCAGCTTGATGATAAAGCCTTGCGGGACGTGCAGGCCCTGCTTGATGGGGAAGCCTTGCGCCGGGACCGACTGATTGAGTATCTGCATCTGATTCAGGATTCCTATGGCAGCCTTTCAGCCGGTCATCTGCAGGCGCTCGGCCAGGCCATGGGAATACCGATGGCGGAGGTGTACGAAGTCGCATCGTTCTACGCCCACTTCGATATCGTCCTGGACGGCGAAGAAGCGCCACCCCCTATCACGGTTCGTGTATGCGACAGCATTACCTGCGAGATGATGGGCGCAAAGGCGCTCCTTCAGGAACTGCTTGAGATTCTTGGTCCTGGGGTCCGTGTGCTGCCGGCCCCTTGCATGGGGCGTTGCGCCTGTGCGCCGACAGCGGAAGTCGGGCACCGCCATATCGACGCAGCGACAACAGAGACCATCGTCGCGGCGGTCGCGACCAAGGACACCCACCCGGTGATCGCAGACTACAAGGAGCTAGCCGCCTACCAAGCTGAGGGCGGCTACGATCTGCTGCGCGCCTGCCTTAAAGGCGAGCGCAGTGCCGACGAGATTATTACAATTCTGAGCGATTCCAATTTGCGCGGCCTGGGGGGCGCCGGCTTCCCGGCGGGTCGCAAGTGGTCGATCGTACGCGATCAACCTGGCCCGCGTTTGATGACCATCAATGGTGATGAAGGTGAGCCAGGCACTTTTAAGGACCGCGTTTATCTGGAACAGGATCCGCACCGTTTCCTGGAAGGCACCTTGATAGCCGCCTGGGCCGTAGGGTGCGAGAAGGCTTACATTTACATGCGCGATGAGTATCCAGGCGCCATTACCATCCTCAAACGCGAGATTGCCAAGCTGGAAGCCGAGGGCCTGAGCGTCCATTGCCCTCTGGAAATTCGGCGCGGCGCAGGTGCCTACATCTGCGGCGAAGAATCCGCGATGATTGAGTCTATAGAAGGAAAGCGCGGACTACCCCGCCACCGCCCCCCTTATATCGCCCAGGTTGGCCTTTTCGACCGCCCGACCCTCAACCACAATGTGGAAACGGTGTACTGGGTGCGCGAGATCGTCGAAAAGGGTGCCGATTGGTTCTCCGGCCAAGGCCGCCATGGCAGGAAGGGTTTGCGCTCGTTCTCGGTATCGGGCCGCGTCGCAGAACCCGGGGTTAAGCTGGCCCCCGCCGGGATCACCATCAAAGAGTTGATCGACGAGTACTGCGGCGGCATGGCCGACGGACATAGCTTTAAGGCCTATCTGCCGGGTGGTGCATCCGGCGGTATTCTTCCGGCCAGTATGTCCGATATCCCACTCGATTTCGGAACCTTGGAAGAGCACGGTTGCTTCATCGGCTCCGCGGCCGTCGTTGTCCTTTCTGACAAGGATTCAATTCGCGACGCCGTGCTCAACCTCATGCGGTTCTTCAAGGAGGAATCCTGCGGCCAATGCACGCCCTGCCGTGTTGGAACGGAAAAGGCTGTCGCCTTGATGGAGGAAACGGTCTGGGACAAGCCGCTGCTTGAAGATCTGAACCGAGCGATGCGCGACGCATCGATCTGTGGGCTGGGACAGGCAGCGCCGAACCCACTCGCCTGCGCCCTGAAATATTTCCCCGAGGAGGTCTGAGATCATGGCCGACCAATCAATCACGTTCTTAATGAATGGCGCCGAGGTCACGGCTTCGCCCGACGAAACCATCTGGCAGGTTGCCCAACGCCAGGGTGAGGAAATTCCTCATCTCTGCTACGCCCCCGAGCCCGGATATCGCGCCGATGGCAACTGCCGGGCCTGCATGGTTGAAATCGACGGCGAGCGCGTTTTGGCGGCCTCCTGCATCCGCAAGCCTGCGCCCGGCATGAAGGTTATGACCGCCAGCGAACGCGCAAAGTCGGCCCGCAAGGCCGTTTTCGAATTGTTGCTGGCCGACCAACCCGTCCGTGAAGAAGCCCACGACCCTGACAGCAAGTTCTGGAATTGGGTCGACAAGATCGACCTCGACACCAGCCGTTATCCCTCTCGGGAAAAGCTGGCGACGGATCGCAGCCATACCGCGATGACGGTTAATCTGGATGCCTGTATCCACTGCAATCTTTGTGTACGTGCCTGCCGGGAAGTACAGGTTAACGACGTGATCGGAATGGCTTATCGCGGCGCTGAGGCGAAGATCGTCTTTGATTTCGACGACCCCATGGGCGATTCGACCTGTGTTGCCTGCGGCGAGTGCGTACAGGCCTGTCCGACCGGCGCCCTGATGGAATCCAGCTTGCTGAACGACGCAGGCGTTCGCGACGTCTTCGCCGATCACACCGTCGATACCCTTTGCCCTTATTGTGGTGTCGGCTGCCAGACCACGGTCCATGTGAAGGATGACAAGATCGTCCAAATCGACGGCCGCGACGGCCCCGCGAACGAGCAGCGTCTTTGCGTAAAGGGCCGCTTCGGGTTCGATTATATTTACCATCCGCACCGGCTTACCAAACCGATGATTCGCCGCGATGACGCGCCCAAGATTTGGGATGCACCGCTTGATGCCGCCAACCCCTGGACTCACTTCCGGGAAGCCACATGGGAGGAAGCATTGGACCATGCCGCGGCGGGATTGAAAAAGGTTCATGATGCGCGCGGACCCAAGGGCATCGCCGGTTTCGGCTCGGCAAAGGGATCGAACGAAGAGGCCTACCTCTTCCAAAAACTGATCCGCCAGGGTTTTGGAACGAACAACGTCGATCACTGCACGCGTCTCTGCCATGCCTCGTCGGTTGCCGCCTTGATGGAAGGCATCGGTTCCGGCGCGGTCACAGCGCCTTTCGCCGCCGCCGCAGATGCTGAATGCATCATCGTGATTGGCGCCCGCCCAGCACAGAATCATCCGGTTGCAGCCACTTATCTGAAGCAGGCGGCCAAGCGCGGCGCGAAGCTGATCGTCATGGATCCCCGCAAGCAGAACCTGTCGCGCTACGCAACGCACATGCTCCAGTTCAAGCCGGGAACCGACGTGGCCCTGCTCAATGCAATGCTGCACGTCATTGTTACGGAAGAGCTCTATGACCAGCAGTACGTTCAGGCCCATACCGAGGGCTTCGAAGAGCTTAAGCGGAGCGTGCTGCAGTTTGACCCGGACAAGATGGAAGAGGTTTGCGGCATCCCCGCCAATATGATCCGCGAGGTCGCGCGAACTTATGCACGGTCAGAGAGCTCGCTTATTTTCTGGGGCATGGGCGTATCCCAACACACCCACGGCACCGACAATGCGCGTTGCCTGATCGCCTTGGCTCTGACGACCGGCCAGATCGGTCGTCCAGGGACTGGCCTGCATCCGCTGCGCGGACAGAACAACGTTCAAGGCGCTTCCGATGCGGGGCTTATTCCCTTGGTCTACCCGGACTACAAGTCCGTTGCAGACGCCGAGGTCCGCAAACTCTATGAGGAGTTTTGGGGGCGCGAACTGGACCCGAACAAAGGTCTGACCGTCGTCGAGATCATCGATGCCATCCATGATGATGAAATCGCGGCCATGTATATCATGGGCGAAAACCCCGCCATGTCCGACCCGGACCAACAGCACGCAAGACAAGCTCTTGCGAAACTTGAGCATCTTGTGGTCCAGGACATCTTCCTTACCGAAACCGCCTGGTACGCGGATGTCGTCCTGCCTGCCTCCGCTCATGCGGAGAAGCAGGGAACCTTCACGAACACCAATCGGCAGATTCAAATGGCACGCCCGGCTGTCCCTTTGCCGGGAGAGACACGACAGGATTGGTGGATCACCGCCGAGATCGGCAAACGCATAGGACTGGATTGGTCTTACGGCGGCCCGGCCGATATCTTCGCCGAGATGAAGAAGATTATGCATTCTCTCGACAACATCACCTGGGAACGATTGGAGCGCGAGGACTGCGTAACCTACCCCTGCGACGCCGAGGATAAGCCGGGCAACGAAATTATCTTCGGCGACGGCTTCCCGACCGCCAACGGGCGCGGCAAGCTGGTCGCCGCACAGGTCTTGCCGCCGGACGAGTTACCCGACGAGACCTATCCTTGGGTCCTTACGACAGGGCGACTGTTGGAGCATTGGCATACCGGCGCCATGACCCGCCGGGCGAGCAAACTCAACAACCTGGAGCCGGAGGCGATTGCTGCCGTCAACCCCAGGGAAATTGCCCGCATCGGCCTTCAGCCGGGCGACCGTGTGAAGGTGGCCACGCGGCGTGGCGAGATTGAGTTGATCCTGCGTACTGATCGGGATGTGCCAGACGGGATGGTATTTATCCCCTTCTGCTTCACCGAAGCGGCGGCTAACATTCTGACAAACCCGCAGCTTGATCCGTACGGTAAAATCCCCGAGTTCAAGTTCTGCGCCGCCAGAGTTGAACCCGCGAGGCAAAGCGTTGCTGCACAATAGAATTTCGACCCGGGACGTTCACCACAGGGGGCTTCGTCATCTGACGGGGCCCCTTTTTGCTTTTATTCTGTTGTTACCTTGGTCTGTGCAGGGCCAGACACTTTCGCCGGCGACCGAGGGGCTTTTTGTCGCAGCCGCGGAAAACAACGCCGAGCTTGCCGACTTTGCCATCGAGAATGGTGCTGAGATAGAAGCCGAGGACGCGAGCGGCCGGAGGCCGATTCATATCGCTGCAACACAAGGTGCAGCCGATGTGATTCGCGTACTGGCAGCGGCGGGCGCCGATCTTGAGGCCTTGGACCGCGATTTCGGGAGGGCCCCTCTGCATCTGGCCTCGCAGAGAGGAAACAAACGCGCGGTCGTTGCGCTTTTGAATGCCGGCGCCAACCTGCATATTCGAGACCGGCGGAACGACAACACACCCCTCATCGATGCTGCTTTTGATCCGCTTTCGCTGGCCATCATTCCAGAGCTCTTGGCCCGCGGCGCTGATCTGGAGGCGAAGGCCAGCGACGGCACGACGGCAATCCTGGCCGCTGCTTCTCGTGGAAATGTTCCGGCGTTCGATATACTGGTCGAGGCTGGAGCGAACCTATCCGTGCGACGCAAGGATGGTTACAGCGCCGTGCATCTGGCCGCCCTGGCCAACAATACGGCCTTGCTCGAGCGGATGGCGGCGAAGGGTTTAGATCTGGATGCCACGGCGGCCGATGGAGCTTCGCCTTTGGGCGAAGCAGCCTATTGGGGCGCAACATCGGCTGTGGCGACTCTTTTGATCCTGGGCGCCGACCCCAACCTTCTGGCCCGTGAGGGGCGCCCGGCTTTATTGGAAGCGGCGCGTGCAAGGCAGCTGGAGGCCCTGGAACTGCTGCTGCAGGCAAATGCTGATCCCAACCTAGCGGATGGTAGCACCGGCAACACGGCGCTCATGCTAGCCGCGAATGTTGGCGCGATAGATATTGTTCAACGTTTGCTTGCCAGCGGCGCAAAAATTGACACCGAAGCCAAGGACGGCTGGACGGCTATCGAGGCCGCCGAGATGATTGGGGCAGACGATATCGTCGCCTTGTTGGAGGAATCCCGCTAGTGCTCAACAACGCGTCGAGGGTTTGAAACTATCTGCGGACGTTCTCGGTCGTGTAAACATTGCCGCTGCTAAGCTGCAGCGAGTCCAATACGAAGGCTGAGCCGATAGCCAGCAGTATCGCTACGGTCGTACCTGCAATAAATGCTTTCACGTCAATTCCCCCTCGGGTTGCGCATTGTGTTATAGATATGCCGCGAAAAGAAAAAATCCACAAGGATTACGGGGGGCTCGGGATGAACAACACAGGATTGCCCAGAACCGGCTTGCCACTGTGCCAGATAGCGCATTCTGGCGAAGTGTGACGTCCAATGTTCACGATTGATTGGGACCATCGTCCAAGCGCTTTTTTGCGTTGTCTCGCCTGCGGCGAGCGAAATTCAATGCCCTTTTTTGTCCGACTGATCAGCCCGCAATATGGCACGATCCGTGATTACCACCATTGCACGACCTGTAACTCCATTGCGGTGATTTCAGACATTCCAGGCAATAAATCCCCCCAACAAAACAGCGCTGCCGCCGGGACTGTAACGGCCGAGACTTTGAGCCCAAGCGCATTGCTTGGGCAGCGACACATGATCGAACTCGGCACAAACTTTACTGTGCAAACCTTTGCCTCCACCCAAGTTTGCAGGCCACCGCCAAAACGTTTGCTCGATATCGGATGCGGCCTTGGAATTGGCCTGGACTATGCAAGCCATGCCTTCTCCTGCGAAGTCGTAGGAATTGATCCTGGGTTGCTGGCCCTGCGCAGCGCCGAGGCTTTGGGGTTTCCATTGATCCGCGGCTATTTCCCGCATGTGGACGCAGGTCTCGGTGCGCCCTTCGATTGCATCGAGGGCTGGGAGGTAATCGAGCACATCGACGCGCCCATGGATTTCCTGGAGGCTGCAAGAGAGAGCCTGATAGAAGGAGGCCTACTGGCCCTAAGCACGCCCAACGCAGACACGATCAATCGAGATACTGCTCCGTCGGTCCTTCTCAGCGCGCTGTCACCCGGCGAGCACCGGATCGTCTTCAGTCCGCGTGGACTATCCGCGCTCTTGACCCGCGCAGGCTTCCCGGCCACGTGCCTATTGCAGGACAAGCGTGGCCATTTCTTTACCTTATCGCTGCGCGATGCGTCAGAGCCGCCATCGTTGCGGCCACCAGAAGACAGCCTGCTGACCTATTGCCGGGAGCGAAGCGTGGAGATGGCGCACGATGCGCATTTCTCGGCCGGGTTCCTGACAAAATTGACCGTTGCCTATTTGGCGGGCGGCGACTGGCCGGACTTGCGGAAGACGCTGGCTGGAGCAGATCAGATGCTCAAAGCACATTGGGGGATTGATCTGGAGGATCGACCCGGGATCAGGGCCCGCTTGGCAAGAACAGAGGGCGACCGTTACCTGACAAACGTGCCGCTGCCCCTACCCCTTCTGCTGTTTGCACAGGGTCGGTTATTGCAAGCGACGGATAGCGATCAAAAAGCCGCCCGGGACTACATGAGCCTAGCCTCCCTTTGGGGGCAGCAGGTCGTGGAAGCCTTGGAGCAAGTCGGCAACAGCGATCAGATTTTGCTCAACATCACTCAAAGAGCTACTGCTATTGCGGTTGCGTAACCTCTTTTAGGTACTGCACGAGAAGATTGAGCTCCTCGGGGCTGTTAAGTCTTTGCAACGGCATCTTGCTGCCAGGTGTCACAACCTGAGGGCCATCCGCGAAAAGCTGTGTGATGGTCTCTTCATTCCAGACAATGCTGCTGTTTTCGAGCGCAGGCGAGTAGTTGTAACCCTCGACCGTACCTGCTTTACGGCCAAAGACTTTGTACAGCGTCGGGCCTGCGCGTTTGCCCCCGTCCGGTCCAAGGGTGTGGCATATAGCACATTTACCGAACTGCTTTGCGCCGGGGTGCTCCGGAAGCGGCAAGCGGTCGGCATCAGCCTCACGTGTTGGCTCTTCCCCCACTTCGCCGCCGCTATAGAGGTCCCACTCGCGCAAGCTGCCGTCAGATCCGACTGAGAACAGGTAGGCGCCATCCGGGCCAAATGCGAGATCCCAGATCGGACCATCATGCCCGGCCAGCAAGAGCGTTTCTCCGCCTTTCGCTAAATCCCAGATGCGGATCAATCCATCGACGCTGGCGGTTGCTGCCTGACGGCCGGAAGGGGAAACAGCCAGCGCGAAAACCGGCCCTTCGTGAGCATGGTAGTTTTCCAATTCCGCGCCGGTTTCCAAATTCCAAATGCGCAGCGTTTCGTCTCCGCTAGCCGATATGCCGCGCAGACCATCCGGCAGGAAGGCCACGACATTCACACCAACCTCATGCCCTTCGAACGTTTCGATCAGTGCGCCTGTCTCACTATCCCATAACCTGACTCTGGCATCGTAGCTACCGGAAAGGATATGACGGCCATCGTCGGAGAAGACGACACTGTTGACGTTGTTTTTATTGCCTTCGATCACCAACGGATCGGCGGTGCCCGATACCGCCCACACCCGCAAACTGCGATCCCACCCGGCGGAGGCAAAACGCTCACCATCCGGAGAAACGGCCAGATCGGCGATCTTGCCTTCGTGCCCCTCATAACGGCGCAGTTCCTCGCCACTCACCAAGTCCCAGAGTCTGATGATACCGTCATCACCCGCCGTCAATGCCGTCCGATTGCCGGGAAGGAAAGCCACCGCGTTGACCGCGCCGTCGTGATCATCAAACCGCTTGATCGGCTTTTGGGTTTTACGATCCCAAAGAATAGCGCTGTAGTCGAAACCACCAGTCAACACCCGCTTGCCGTCCTCGGACACTGCCACAGACCGAACGTAGCCAGCATGCTCAAGATAAGCGGCTTTTGATTCTTGAACGGCCAGTTCAGGTGTTGTCAGGAGGAAAACCGCAAGGACAGACGCAAGAAACAGGCTGGGTCTCAAGGTGTGGATCATTGGTTTGACTGCTCTTGCTTCTTAGCTACCGGGCTGACGTTCCCCGGGCTTTCGTGCCCTCATAATTCAGTTCTGCTTCTGTACAAGGAACAGGAGGCGCAATCAGCCACGTGCTAAAGCCACGGTAGATTTGTCGATCCACTGCCTGTGCCATGAGTAACCACCTGCTTGGTTGCGATTGTCCCTCGTTGCCCCCCGGATTCTCCTTATGCCCCTATCGAACAAGCTTACCTTCGGGCAGGCTTGTTGAGCGGTGCGCCACTTTCGGTGCTGTTGGCCGCACCGGCAATGACTGGCGGTAGACGCTGCTCATTGCCGGAATTTCGATATGACGGCACCAATTCGCCGCTGGCTTTATCGATAGCCAGCGTATTGACTTGGAAAGCGTCATTGAAGTTGCCACCGCTATTCATGACGGTCACCAACCAAACGGCCTTTCCATCGAGCTCGCCCTCGTTGATGCGCAGAACATCGACTTCATAATTTTGCGCGACCTGTTGGCGGACCTGATCCGCAGATACCTGTGCCCGGACCGGCGTTACGGCTGCCACGAAAGCAACAGCCGCCACACCGGCAAGTAAGACATGACGCATCTTCGGCGTTCCTCTTCTACAAAGTGGCCGTTCTATTCACTCGGCCGGTTGTGCATGAGCATCTGAGCTGGCTTTCTGCTGCTGCTCTTCTACCCACAGGTTATGGTGCTCCCTCGCCCAGTTGATATCGACCTTACCGCTGCCCATCGCATCGAAGGCGCCCTGCATACCGATCGTGCCAATATAAATGTGGGCCAAAATTACAGCGATGATGAACAGCGCCACAACCGAGTGCCAAAGCTGCGAAAGCTGCATCTCCTGCATGGCGGTCAAATTGGTCGGCAAATCGAACCCAACCATGTTGATGACGGCAAAAGTCTTGCCCCATGGCGAAATCTCGAACGGGAACATCAAGGCGACGCCTGACACGCTCAGGGTCAATCCGGTCAGCACCACAAGCCAGAAAATAATCTTCTGCCCTGCGTTGAACTTGCGAGCCGGCGGGTGGCTGTGCTTCGAGAAGAAACCGCCGCCCTTGGCCAACCAGACCAGATCATGCCGGTTCGGGATATTATGCCCGATCCAGAGCAGGAACATCATTGCCACGCCCAACATAAAGGGGAACGCAAGGAAGTTATGGGCGTACTTGCCGGCAATGGTCAGCGCCGAAAACACATCCGGTCCAAGCGCCGGCAGAATCACATAACGCCCATAGAGGACGTTTAGTCCGGTGATGGCTAGGATGATGAATGAAACCGCTGTCATCCAATGCGTGAAGCGCTCTATTCCGTTGAAGCGCTCGATAAGTTGACCCGACTCTCCCGATTGAATTTTGACGCGACCGCGCAACAGAAAGAACAATGCCAGGAATCCGATGATCCCTATGAGGCCCCATATGCCATAGGTCGAAAGAGGGCCGTTTCTGAAGTTGCGCCAGTTCTCGCCGTTTGCCTGGATCAAGACGCCCGCTTGTTCGTTGGGGATAGAGACGTTTCCCTGCACGCCCCGGCGAACGGCACGCCAAAGCTCCGCGTCACTCGATGACCCCAAGACATCGCCAGGCACATTGCCCCCGACCGGCTTTTCAACCAATTCAGGGCTACTGGCTATGCCGCTGGTAGGTGGATTCACATCCGATTGCGCGCGTGTCGGTCCCGCAGCCAGCAGCAAAATCATCGACAATAGAAAAAACAGGCCGAGCGCAAAGATGCGCATCGACGCGAATTGCTTGTATTGGGCAACGAAGGTCATGGCTTTGTTATCCCTCGATCCTTGGCGTTCCGGGTAGTTCTTCATTCAAAGCACCCGTTACAGCCAGCTTCATCGATCATTGAATTCGGAGCGCAGCTCCGCCATTAAAGTTTCGCTTCAGTCAGAGCGCGCCCTGCTGGCGTTGGCGAATTCTCAACTCTTCCATCTGCTCCGCCGTCAGAGGCGCGTCCATCTTGCCCTGGTACTCGCCAGGTTTAAGGAGGAGCACGCGGTCCTGCTCTTCTTCTCGGCAGGCCCCCAACAGGCCGCCCACAAGCATCAAACTGAGGGCAAGCAGTATTCTGTTTGCTTTAAACATGCGATTTCGTCTCCCAAAGACCCGCAAGTGCGAGGCCAAACAGGGGGTGGCGAATACACGCCACCCCCCGCTAGCTCTAGCCCTATCCCGGCTCCACGGCCCCATTGCTGAGGCCGCGAAACCAAGTAGGAAAGCGCCTAGGAGCCGGCCTTCTGTTGATAGGCCGTGCCCCAGCCCCAAGCACCCGATCCAAAACCGCGCGCGACAACACGCTCGCGATAGATGTCGGATACCAGGTCGCCGTCGCCCGCGAGGAGTGCTTTTGTGGAGCACATCTCCGCGCAAAGCGGCAGCTTGCCTTCGGCAAGACGATTACGACCGTACTTCTGGAATTCGGCCTGGGAGTTATCCTCCTCAGGACCGCCGGAGCAGAAGGTACACTTATCCATCTTGCCTCGGCTTCCGAAGTTGCCCGCCTGGGGATACTGCGGCGCGCCAAAAGGACAGGCGTAGAAGCAGTAACCACAGCCGATGCAAAGGTCTTTGGAGTGCAGAACGACGCCCTCATCGGACTGATAGAAGCAGTCCACCGGACAAACTGCCATGCAGGGTGCGTCTGAGCAGTGCATGCAGGCCACCGATATGGAGCGCTCGCCGGGCTTACCATCATTGATGGTGACCACCCGCCGACGGTTAACGCCCCAAGGGACCTCGTGCTCGTTCTTGCACGCGGTGACGCAGGCGTTGCACTCGATACAGCGCTCAGCGTCGCAAAGGAACTTCATACGTGCCATCGATTAGGTCTCCTTAAGCTGGCTCGATCCGACAGAGGGTGGCCTTGGTCTCCTGCATATTGGTGACCGAGTCATACCCGTAAGTCTGTGCGGCGTTGCTGGCCTCACCCAACACATAGGGATCCGCCCCTGCGGGATACTTGTCCCTGAGGGATTCACCCTGCCAATGCCCACCGAAGTGGAAGGGCATGAAGGCTGTATTGAGACCGACACGATCCGTGACGAGGGCCTTGATCAGCAGCTTGCCGCCTTCAGGACCATGGAGCCAAACCATCGCACCGTCCCGGATACCCAGGTTATTGGCGTCGACGGGGTTGATCTCCACGAACATGTCCTGCTGGAGTTCTGCCAACCACGGATTGGAGCGAGTTTCCTCACCACCACCCTCGTATTCGACCAATCGACCCGATGTCAGGATCATCGGGAAATCTTTGGAGAAATCCTGATCCTGGATCGATTTGTAAAGGATCGGCAGGCGATACATCCTGCGGTCCTCATAGGTCGGATAGTCAGCCACAAGATCACGACGCGATGTGTAGAGTGGTTCGCGGTGTGTCGGTACCGGATCCGGGAAGTTCCACACGATCGTTCGCGCTTTGGCATTACCGTATGGCGCGCAGCCATGCTTGATCGCCACGCGCTGGATACCGCCGGAAAGGTCGGTCTTCCAGTTCGTGTCGTCACCGGCCACCGCCTCGATCGCCGAGACTTCATCAGCGGTCAAGTCGCCATCCCAGCCAAGCTTCTTCAGCATGGCCATGGTGAATTCGGGATAGCCGTCCTTGATTTCCGATCCCACGGGATACGAACCCTCGGCCAGCAGATTGACGCCATCGCGTTCCACGCCGAAACGGGCACGGAAGCAAAGGCCGCCTTCAGCAACCGGCTTGGAGGTGTCGTAAAGCACCGGTGTGCCCGGATGCCCCATTTCTGGCGTACCCCAGCACGGCCATGGCAAGCCATAGAAGTCACCATCGGCAGGTCCACCCCTGGCTTGCAGGCTGGTCTTATCGAAGGTGTGTTGGTTGGCCATGTGCATTTTCAGCCGCTCAGGCGACTGGCCAGTGTAGCCGACCGTCCACATACCGCGATTGAACTCACGGGTGAGGTCTTCGACCAACGGCTCGTCATCGTTGACTTGGATGTTCTTGAACATCTCGTCAGCGAGGCCGAGCTTCTTAGCCAGCTTGTACATGATCGTCTGGTCGGGAAGCGATTCGAACAGAGGCTCCACGATTTTGTCACGCCACTGTAGAGCACGATTGGTGGCCGTGACCGAACCGTAAGTCTCGAACTGCGTGGCCGCCGGAAGCAAATAGACGCCATCCGTACGTTCATGCATGACCGCCGTCATGGTCGGATAAGGATCGACCACCACCAACATGTCGAGCTTGCTCATCGCCCGGCGCATGTCCGGCATACGAGTCTGCGAGTTCGGCGCGTGGCCCCAGAAGATCATGGCCTTCAGCGTATCAGGCTGCTCGATGTTCTCCTTAGCTTCGAGTGCCAAATCGAACCAACGTGACACTGGAACGCCGGAGGCTTCCATAAGATCCTTGGAGGCAAACTTGGCCGACAACCAGTCGAAATCGACCTCCCACACCCGTGCCCAGTGCTTCCAGGACCCGGCTGCTAGGCCGTAGTATCCCGGCAGGGTGTTGCAAAGAACACCAAGGTCGGTGGCTCCCTGCACGTTGTCGTGGCCGCGGAAGATGTTGGCGCCACCACCACTGGTGCCGATCGTTCCCATGGCTAGACCCAACACGCAGTAAGCGCGTGTGTTGTTGTTGCCATTGGAGTGCTGGGTACCACCCATGCACCAGACGATCGGGAACGGCCGGTTGTTCGCCAGCGTCCGTGCGACGCGCTTCAACTGCGAACCGGGAACGCCGGTCACTCTTTCGGTTTCCTCTGGGGTCCACTTCGCGACTTCGGCACGGATTTCATCCATACCGTAAACACGCTGGCGGATGAACTCCTTGTCTTCCCAACCATTCTGGAAGACGTGCCAGAGAATACCCCAAATCAAAGCCACGTCCGTACCTGGACGGAAACGGACGAACTCATCTGCGTGCGCTGCAGTACGCGTGAAGCGTGGATCGCAGACGATCAAGGGGGCGTTATTTTGCTCCTTGGTCTTCAAAATGTGCTGCAACGCGACCGGGTGCGCCTCGGCAGGATTGCTGCCGATGAAGAAGATCGCACGCGAATTGTGCATGTCGTTAACACTGTTCGACATGGCGCCGTAGCCCCAGGTGTTTGCGACACCGGCCACCGTCGTCGAGTGGCAGATACGCGCCTGGTGATCGACGTTGTTCGTTCCAGCAAAGGCGGCGAGTTTACGGAACAGGTAGGCCTGTTCGTTGCTGTGCTTCGCCGATCCGAGCCAATAGACCGAGTCCGGCCCGCTGGAGCCCCAAATATCCAGAATCTTGCCGCCGATCTCGTCGATCGCCTGATCCCAGGACTGCCGTTCCCACTTGCCATCGACAAGTTTGACCGGATATTTCAGGCGCCGCTCGCCGTGAGCGTGCTCGCGCACTGAAGCGCCTTTTGCGCAATGGGCACCCAGGTTAAAGGGGCTGTCCCAACCGGGCTCCTGCCCGATCCAGACACCGCCTTTGACTTCAGCGATCACAGAGCAGCCCACAGAGCAGTGGGTGCAAACCGATTTCACCAGCTTGATTTCACCGGAGCCTGCTTCCGCAGCCTCGGCTTTCTTTACCATCCCGAACGACATGGACGAGGCCGCGGCGATACCACCGACGGTCAGCCCCGATCGCTTCAGGAAGGTACGACGGTCAATGGCACTGCCGACGGTCGCCGCCAACGCCTTTGACAAACGGGGGCCAGTCGCAACCCCATTCGTCTTTCTTGTGAGCATCGTCCTCTCCTAAAGAGTCTGGTTGTTCTAATTCTTAAAAGCGGGCCAATTCGTAAAACTTCTTTACGTGGTCCGTTTCACGATAACCGACCGAAGATGCACTTCGCGTCTCCGGAACGGCGGCCGTCGCGCCCTTCGTAAGGCTAGCTGCTGCAACACCGGCTACGCCGGCACCAAGCCCCGCCTTGCGAAAGAAATCGCGGCGATCCATCGCCTTTTCGTCTTTCTTGGTCATACGCTCACCTTTCTAAATTGGTGAACCAAGGGCGAGTTGTGGTTCAGTCTCAACGCTCGGGCACGCCCATTTCCCGAAAGGTTCTTCGCAATTCCTCAATCCGAGGCCGCCATGGGTCCGGCTTCAAGCCGCCATCGCAAACGCCTCGCTCTCGATCTCCATGAATATCTGTCCAATCTTGCCCACCGGCATATAGAAGGAAGCCGCACGGGCTGCCTGCAGGTCCTGGAAGAACCGCGGCGCCCAACAACCGATATGCCGATCAAAAAACGCCCTCTGCTCGTCGAGCGGGAGGGGCTCCCCAAAAGCGCCACCGATCAAACCGGCCATCATCTCGCAAAGCGCTGCTATATGATCCTCTGGCTCATGCACGCCCTTGACGCGCGCAACACCCAACCGTCCCATGTCTTCACGCAGATTGGCGAGCGGCTTCTCATTCAAGAAGCCCGTGAGGTAATAGGAACCGTAGGGGGTCAGTTCACCGTGTCCGATCCCTATGAAAAGGTCGAAGTACTCTCGTTCCAGCATTTTGGGGTTGCAGTTCCGTGCAGCCGACGCCAGGACCGAAATCGCCTGGCCTAATTCGCTGTCGTCGCCCTTCAGTCCAGCGACCATCTCCAGCGTTTCGGAATCCGGCGCACTGGCAAGCATTCGTCCGAGCAACACATAGAGGTTAGCTCGCAACTCATCCTCTTCCGCTATGTCGATAGCCGACGATGGCTCCGTCAAATGAAGCACCTCCCCTATAAGCATCGTGATTTGCGATCTTTCGTCGCTTTGGCCTTTCAACCGATTTAACGCCTGAAGAAATCTGTGGGTTAAGTCCGGTCAATGGCAGATTTAATTAGACGGTCATGGTGCGAACGATGTCAAACGAAAGCGTTGCTGCACCCGCGAAAGTCCTTAGGAATTTTAGGCTTTTAGCATTGCCCCTTTAACCCAAGCCCCATCGCCGGGAGTGCGCCGTTCCTGGCTTGTTTCCCGCCTTTACTTCGGCTTTAGGCGATTGAACCGGAACACTCATAGGCTCGCCAACTTGTGATGCCGTCAGCACGGCCTTGGGTTCTTTTGTCGCAGGGCCGGAGTCTTCATGAACGTCGCCGTCAACCTCGGCTGCAGTCAAATCTTCCGCGCTGGTGGATTCTTCGTCGCCGGAGTCCATCGGTTGCTGCTCGGTTTCCCCCTGCCCCTCATCTTCGCTGGCGGGATCCGCAGCGGCCATCTCTGCCTCGGCCTTCCGCTGCTTAGCCAGATTTTCGAGCGCCAGATCCTCGTCGGATATCATCCCGATGCCAACTTTGTAGATGGTCCGTATTGACTTACCGACCATCGCGGCATCGGTGTAGTCTTCACCGTACTCGATCAAACCATCAAGGTTCGCCAGAGTTGGGTGACTGCGCCACAAGCGCTGCAAAGCACGGCCTTTCAGTTCCTCAGGTACACCGTCCTTCAGGAAAGGTGTGTAGTCCGCTTCGTAATCCAGGGTGTCCGGGTCGGGAAGATTGTTCACATACTCTTCCAGCTCCAATCGCCGCGCTTCCTCCTCCTCCGGGGTTAGCAATGGCGTTTCAGGCGCAGGCGCGGCCTCCTGATCAACGGAACCAGATTGCCCCTCGGACTGTTTGCGCCGGGACCAGCGTTGTAGAAAACCGTTTTCGCTATCCTTGCTCATATGGCGACCCTGGTTCCCCTATTATCAATTGATCGTTTCTGGCCCCTTCTTACCAAATCCCAGTTTGTCGACTTCATAACGCTTTCGCTTGCGCTTATGAAACTCTTCCTCGACATGGAACTCGGAAATGAAGGTCTCCACAAACGCGATGACGGAATCAGGCATCGGTACGCCTTCAACAATGTCGTCTCCCGCATCCAGGAAATCTTGTGCTTCGTACGGACTCGCCGTCACAAAGAAAGGATAGACCTCGTTCGGCGTCGTCGGATCTTCTCGGCGGCGCAGCACTACAAACACGCGCGGTGGATGCTGCGAGAGATTCACCTTATAGGCTTCCGTCTCTTTACGAAACAACCCCATGTGCAGCGTACCGGCCAAATACTGAGTCCAACCATCGCCGTGGCCCATTTCCTTCCAGTGCCCGCGCGGATTCTGTTCAGCGGCGCCTGCCACCACGGCCACGGGTTTCCAGGCGTGGTCGATCCAGGGGTTATCTACCTTACGTTTCTCGACAACTATTCCCAGTGGAAGGCGTTCGTCATTCTGCTTCATTCCCGACCGTGTCCCTACCCTAGCTGTGAATCCATCTTTTTGCGGATCGTTTTTTCTTACGAACTAGATGTAAGCCCCTCATCGTTGCTTGCAAAGTGCCTTCCTGATCCGGCGGCGCCACCAACGACCCTCCGCTCTCAAGCGCAATTCGCCCTCTCGACCCGTCGTGAAAATAAGCTTTTGATCTCGGCAAAGCCTTTCCAACCAGCCAATGATGATGAAGGAAAGTAACGCAGATGTTACGACATCCGACAAGAAATGCGCACCCAACACCATCCGCGCAGCCGCCACGTATCCCGCGAGGATTAGCAACGCACGACGCCCGCTGGGCCAAAAAGCCGCCAACGCTAGGGCCGCACAAAAAGCCGTCTGGCTGTGCCCCGACGGAAAGGAATGAAAATCGGGCAGAACGTTGAACGGCTCAAACCCGTAAAACCCTTCCGTCGTCAAGAGTTTCGGCCGTGCCCGTCCGGCGGTGATTTTGATCAGATTGACCAGCAAACCTGGGATGGCAACCGCCAAGAACAGATACGCGCCTGCAGTCGATAACCAACGAAGTAGGCGGCGCGAAGACGTCTTCCTTTGCCGAAGAGAAGCGGCCCCTGCCGCCAACGCCACCAGGGCGCCCGGCCACAGGTACCAGTCCGACTTCCCAAGGCCGTTGACTATGCTAAACCCTGCGCGCAGCCACTCCGGCCTATTGGAGAGCCACTTGGCTAGAGGAGCGTCCAGGAAGGCCATAGATACAAGAATCATAAAAACCGCGACTAAAAGCCACAGCCAAGGCATCTGCCGCCCGCCCGCCACCCGGAAGCCTTTTTGCATTGCGAGCCAATTCATTGCCGAATCCTGTAGAACGTGAGCGTAACTTGCTGCCCACGGGAATAGTTGATGCCCGACAAGCTCGTGAGCGCGTCGACGTTAACGCCATTTTCTGACAGCGCCGCCATGAAGGATGCCTCGGCGCGGCTCTCCACCACAGCGATACCGCATTTCGGTGATTCGATCAGATAGGCCGCCGCGGCCTCGGCGCTGCCCAGCAGCGTGTTCGTCCCAACGAGTATTGCCAGGCTCGGCTCCGTGTAGCCCGCCGCCGCGAGGCGAGAGTCCGGGCAGGGTCGCAAGGACTCGACAGCCCGCGCAATCTGCGGAGATAGCCAGAGCGCGGACATCCTGGGCAGCATTCCCTGATAGGCGCCAAGATAGAAAAGAAACCCCGCCGCCAATAAAATACCCACGCGGCGCTCCGGTCGGGTACGTAGTTTTGCTTGGTCCGTGAATGGCCCGCAACTCAGAATCCCGGCCACCGCTACGGCAGCTGCGGCCATTAGGGACCAACCGTTGAAGCCGCCGCCGCCGGCGATCGGCGGCACGACAATGACCGCCGCAATCAGCAACAAACTTAAAACCGCTTGGAGAATCCACCCAACCTTCACGGCCGGCCGCCATCGTGTTTTTTCCGGTGCGGCTATGGTTCCTCTGAGATAGCCGGCTAACAACAAGAATATCGCTGGGTACAGGGGCAGGGTGTAATGCGGCAGCTTTGTCATCACCAGTTCGAACACGACCCAACTAGGCAAAAGCCATGCGAGGCAAAATCGAACGGCGGGATCGCTGCGCCTTTGCCAAGCGGCAAGAAGGCCGACAAGTGCCAGAAATCCGAACGGCCAAGCTGCAATCCAAAAGCTGAGCAGGTAATACCCGGGCGGCGCTCCGTGGGATTCCTGTCCTTGAAACAGCTTTGCCAGCAGGTCGCCGCCCAACGATTCTTCCAGAAAGGCGCCGCCGCTTTGTAGGGAGACCGCCAACAGCCAAGGGAGCACGATAACCGATGCGAGCAGCCCTCCAATCAATGGACGCAAAGCCAGCATCCATCGCCAGCGACGCTCCCAAAACCCCAGGGTGACGAGGGTCAATCCACAAATCAGCGGCGCTATCGGGCCCTTTACAAGAAGAGCGACACCCATGGCCAGCCAAAACAGCAGTGCATTTCCATAGCCAATGCCGGCTCCACTTCTGGCAGCCAGGTAAAGCCGTGCAAGCGATCCCTGGGCCAGAACGACACAAGCCAACAGGACCGCATCCGTTTTAGCCAGCCGCGCCTCCACCCCCAGCAACAGGCAACCAAGCAGCAAGAGCGCGGCCAAAAACCCGGCACGAGCACCGAACAGACCGGCTGCTGCCCAGGCTGTCAGCAATACTGCCACGACAGCACCTGTAAGGGACACCAATCGGAACACCCAAATAGGCGCATCCGCGCCACCGCCGTGAACCTGAGCAACGGCGACTTGTAACCAGTAGATACCAACCGGTTTTTTGTAGCGGGACTCCTCTTGAAAGCGGATATCGACGTAATCACCGCTTTCCATCATCTGACGCGATGCCTGCACGAAACGGGCCTCATCGCGATCGATGGGCGGCAGATCGAAAAGCCCGGGTAGGAAAACAGCCAATGCGAACATGGCCAGCAGCAGGTACGACCTGGCATTCAGTCGATGGTCACGAAGTTCCGAGTTCGTCTGAACTTGCTCCACGAACGCTTAAGGCTCCCGACCCTGGAGAGATTTCGACTGCCGCTTTTCACGCCAGATGAAGTAGATGTTCCGGCTGTAGATGAACAATCCGGTGGCTTGTCCGGCAATGAACACCGGATCGGCGCGATGTATTGCGTATGCCAGCAACGTCAGGCCTCCGCCCAGCGAAAAGTACCAGAATATCTCCGGTACGATCGAGCGGCGCGCCCGTTCAGAATGCAGCCACTGAAAGACGAAACGCATCATGAAAAGCGCCTGCCCGGCGAAGCCAATGAGGACCCAGCCAAGCTCTACCGCCGTCAAGTCGTTCCACCATTCTGCGAAGCCGGAAAGCAACGATTAAGGCTCCCTTGATGTTTCTATCAGGCGTCTTTGCCGTCCGACAGTCGCTCTATCTTCGGATTTCGAGAACGCTGCAGCAACCAGAGAACACCCAACAGATCTCGCATTCCGCGAAAGGCGCGGCCAAGGTTGGTAACTTTTGATGCCCCGTGCAAGCGAGGGCGGTCGCCAACCCAGCAATAGAGCGTCGACCACCCTTGAGCATTCATAAGGGCGCCCATGTAACGATGTTGACCGTCGAAGAAGGGCAGCGCGAGGAATGCGTCCCTGCGCACAAGTTTCAAACCGCAACCGGTATCGGGGCAACCGTCCTTCAGCAACAGCCGCCGAACGCCGTTTCCGATACGTGAACCGAAGCGCTTCCAAAGACTATCCCGGCGATTGCGGCGAAGCCCGGCCACCATCCCAATAGCCTTTTCGGACCCGCCCTCTTCCAATGCCTGGAATAGCAAGGCCGCGTCCCGGGGGTCATTCTGGCCATCACCATCCATGAGGAGCAGCCAAGGCGTGTCGGCCGCCTTTGCGCCCGTCAAAACGCCTCGACTCTTTCCGCAGCACCGCTCGTGCCGCAAACAGGTCAACCCATCGAAACGCTGCATCAAGGCCTGAAGCCTCGCCGAACTGCCATCGGTGGAACCGTCATCTACGAGAAGGATACCCTTGAAGCCAGGATTGCCAGTCAGGACTGCGTGAATCTCTTCCACAACCGGAGCAAGGTTATCGATCTCATTGTAGAGTGAAATAACGACCGAAAAATCAGGCTCCTTGGACGTTCCTGGCATGGGTCCGTCAGCGCCCGGTACCGGACCCTAGTGCCCAGCCTCCCCTGCGCTCCTCCAGAATCTCGATGAGATAACGCCCATAGGAGCTTTTACCGTAGCTTTCCGCAATGCGCTCGACATCCTCTTCGGTAATGTATTTTCGGTCGAGAGCGATCTCCTCAAGACAGGCAATCTTCAAACCCTGACGTTCTTCCAGCGACCGGATGAAGCTCCCGGCATCCAGCAGAGAATCGTGGGTGCCTGCGTCCAGCCAGGCAAAGCCCCGTCCCATGCGTTCAACCTGCAACTCTCCCCTTTCAAGATAGCGCCTATTGATATCGGTGATCTCCAATTCCCCACGCGCCGATGGGCGGACATCACGTGCGATATCAATCACCTGCTCATCATAAAGGTAGAGCCCAGTAACGGCCCAATGGGATTTGGGACGCGCCGGTTTCTCCTCAATCGAGGTCGCACATCCCTCCTTGTCGAAAGCAACGACGCCGTAGCGCTCTGGATCACTGACCCGGTAGGCGAATACCGTTGCGCCCCTTCGCCCCTGGGCGGCGTTCTCCAGCATTGCCGATAGCCCATGCCCGAAAAAGATGTTGTCGCCCAGAATGAGGATGCTGCTATCGCTCCCAACAAAGTCGGCGCCGATATGGTAGGCCTGCGCAAGACCTTTGGGCTCCGGCTGAACCGCATAGCTAAGCGCAATGCCAAACTGGCTACCGTCCCCCAGGAGATGTTGAAAGGCGTGCTGTTCGTGCGGTGTCGTAATAATCAGAATATCGCGCACCCCAGCCAGCATTAGTGTCGACAGCGGATAATAGATCATCGGCTTGTCGTAAACCGGTAGGAGCTGTTTGCTGACAACCTGAGTTAACGGATGTAGCCGCGTCCCTGCGCCGCCTGCCAGAATGATGCCCTTCATCCCAATGTCTCCTTGGATATATCCAAACCCGTCGCAGGCCCAGCCTGCGCAGCGGCAAGCTCGGCCAGCACGGTGGCCAGCGCTTCGCGCCAATCGTTTCGAGTGACACCGAACACACTCTCTATCCGCCTGCAATCCAGCAATGAGTATGCAGGTCTGGGCGCAGGCGCGCCAAAGGCCGCCGTCGTTGTGCGTTCCAATCTAGGTGTCGGCAAACCATAGCCTGCCGTCTGACAGAAAATCTCAGATGCAAAGTCAAACCAAGTCACAGGGCCCCCTGCCCCGCAGAAGTGATAGAGTCCGAACGCGGCGTCCTGGCCGATAATACGTTCGATTATGATGCCGATGGCCGCCGCCAGTTCCCGAACCGCGGTCGGACAGCCCTGCTGGTCGTCCACGACCGCTAGGCTATCGCGTTCATTCGCCAATCGCAGCATCGTGCGCAAAAAATTAGATCCGCTGGCTCCATAGAGCCAAGCTGTGCGGAGAATGACATGGCGCGCGCAGCTCGCCGCCAGCGCTTCCTCGCCCGCCAGTTTGCTGGCGCCATAAACGCCTTGCGGATTGGTGATATCGGACTCGCGGTAGGGCCGTGTCGCTCGGCCGTCGAAAACATAGTCCGTCGAGACATGAACAACGGCTGCGCCAAGACGCTCTGCCGTTTCACCCATGACCGCCACGGCGTCGCGGTTAACAGCGTATGCGGCCGCAGGTTCGCTTTCTGCCCGGTCGACCGCCGTATAGGCCGTCGCGTTGACGATAACCGCCGGAGAATGCGCCAGTATCTCCGCCCGCAGACGAACGCTATCTGCGACATCCAGTTCAGGACGCCCCAGGAAGATAGCCCGCCTGTCAGATTGACCGGCCAAAAGCGGCCGCAAAGCGCTGGCCAGTTGTCCCTGCACCCCAAGGACAAGAATTTTCGGGCGCTCAGACACCGCCGGACAACCCTTGCCGTGCGGAATCCTCAAAACCCCCGTCACGAATTCCTCGCCACCACCAATCGTTCTCGACATACCAACGCACGGTTCGGCCCAGGCCCTCCTCCAAGCCTTGCCGTGGCGCCCACCCCAGCTCGTTGCGCACCCGCGTTGAATCAATCGCATAGCGCAGGTCATGTCCGGGCCGGTCAGCCACGAACTCAATGAGATTGGCATGGGGGGCATGCGGCGAATCCGGCAACAAGCGGTCCATCCAGGCACAGATGCGACGCGCCATATCGATGTTCGTTATCTCCTGGTCCGCACCCACATTATAGATTCCCCCCGGCTGCCCTTTCGTCGCAATGGCGATCAGCGCGCTGACATGATCATCCACGAACAGCCAGTCACGAACGTTCGTGCCGGTGCCGTAGATCGGGATCGGCCGCCCTTCCATTGCCGCCAGGACAATCACGGGAATCAGTTTCTCGGGCATTTGAAACGGCCCATAGTTATTCGAGCAATGGCTAATAAGAACCGGCAGACCAAACGTCCGATTCCAAGCACGCGCAAAGTGATCCGAAGATGCTTTGCTTGCCGAATAGGGCGAATTCGGCTGGTAGGGAGTGTCTTCCGTAAAGACGCCCGTAGGACCAAGTGAGCCATAGACCTCGTCGGTGGAAACGTGAAGAAACCGAAACGCGGCTTTCTTGGCGCCGGATAATCCGCGCCAATGATGCGTCGCGGCGTCCAGCATGTTGACCGTTCCCACTACATTCGTTGTGACGAAGTCCATTGGACTGTCAATGGAACGGTCGACATGAGATTCGGCGGCCAGATGCAAGACGATATCAGGCTGGTGCCGCTGGAACACCTCTTCTACCGTCGCTCGGTCGCGGATATCAGCGCGTTCGAAACAATGCTTTGATGACTGCAGCGCATCGACCAGCGATTCTACATGACCGGCATAAGTGAGGCTGTCGAGCGTGACGACCTCTTCACCGTTAGCAATCAGATCACGCACCAACGCCGAGCCAATAAACCCAGCCCCACCTGTAACCAAAAATCGCATACTGCCCCCCTTCCGGCATTTTATTCGTCGTAGTCGAATGGACTGACGATATCTCCAAACAGAGGCAGTCCGGCATCTTTCTGTGAGACGATTGCCTGCCCCGTGGTCACCGGCCAAGCAATGCCAATGTCCGGATCGCACCAATGAATGCCAGCATCGCATTCAGGCGCATAATAATTCGTTACCTTGTATATCACCTCGCAATCTTGCTCCAGCGTGCAAAATCCGTGAGCAAAACCAACGGGCACGAGAAGCTGGCGCCAGTTATCGGCGCTCAGTTCAACCGCTACATGCCGCCCGTAAGTGGGAGAGCCACGACGAATATCCACCGCGACATCGAGTATGCTGCCACGGATCACCCGAACCAATTTGTCCTGAGCAAAGGGTGGCGACTGATAATGCAACCCCCTGACCGTATGAACCTCCTGCGACAAGGAGTGATTGTCCTGAACGAAATCCAGGGTAAGCCCAGCCGCTTCGAACCGCGCCTTGTTGTAGGTTTCAGAGAAAAAACCCCGGTGGTCGCCGAACCGTTGTGGTTCGACGATAACCACGCCCTCCAGTTCCGTTTTTATTGTTTTCATGCGAAATGTTTTCCTTCGCTTTTGCCGATAGCCGCCCCCCTTATAGAAGGTTCCGCCCCACGACCGCAAAGGCTATAAGCTGACAGGGCCTGGCCGAACCAACCTGGAACTCTGGTGGCTTTCCATCTTTACGTCTGTTAAGTGCGGGAAGCGGCCGGTCATCCGGTCGGATTGAACCGCGGGGGAAAGTTTGACCCAAGAGCTGGATGTCATTGTCGTCAACTGGTTCGCAGGACCGCTGCTGACGCAGTGCCTGACTTCCTTGAAGCGTGCGAGTAGCGGTGGCGTTTCCTTAAGTCGGGTGATCATCGTCGATCACGGCTCTGAAGACGGCCCGCTCGACCGGGCAGTCAATGCCGAGGCCGCGCTACAGCTTCCGCTGACGGTCCTGACGGATCACAGTAATCCCGGCTATGGCGCAGGGGCCAATAAAGGCGCGCGTGCCGGATCGGCCGACTATCTTCTTTTCCTCAATCCCGATGTTTACTTGACCGAGCAAAATCTGACTGCCGCCCTGGATCTCCTCCGACAGGATAGCGATCATCGTTGTGGTATCGTCGGTATCGCGCTCAAAGATGGTAAGGGGGACGTTACCCGCAGTTGCGCACGCTTTCCCACGCCAGGTGGCTTGCTCGCAGAAGCCTTGGGTTTGCCAAAGCTATGGCCAAACCGGTTCAAGTCGCTTTTCATGACGGAGTGGGAACATTCTGAAAACCGTGAAGTAGACCATGTGATGGGCGCTTTCTGGCTCATGCGGCGCGCCGACTTCGAAAGGTTGGGCGGTTTCGACGAGACCTTCTTTATGTACTTGGAGGATGTGGATTTCAGCTATCGCGCCCGGGCCGCCGGTCTCGCAAGTCGTTTCATCGCCACCACCAGCGCGCAACACATAGGCGGCGGAACGACCCGACGCTTGTCGCAAGGCCACCGGCTCGCATTCTGGCTCGATGCACGCCTGACTTACGCTCGCAAACATTTTAACCTTGCAGGGCGCGCCGTAACCTGGTCGGCCTTGTTTCTGGCCGAGCCCCTGGCGCGGTTGGTTTGGGCTCTTCGCAAAGGCTCTGCCGATCGGCTGATTTCAGTGTTCGAAGGTTACTGGATTTTCTTTACCAGAAACCGTGGGCGTGACGTTCCCCCGCCGGATAAGATCGGAACGTCATGAAGATCACGCTCCTTGCCCGCTATGGCCGCCTGGGCGCCAGCAGCCGTCTACGCTGCCATGATCTCGTTCCGCTGCTAGAAAGCAGGGGTGTAGCGTGCCGCACGCAGGTTTTGTTCCCTGATTCTTACGTGGAGGCGCTCTATCAAGGACGGCGTTATGGTGCAGCAAAGGTGACGGGCCATTACGCCGACCGTTGGCAAGCGCTCCGGCAATTGCCTGCGAAGGCCCCCGTGTTGTTGCAGGTCGAGGCATTACCATTTTTACCCTATACGGTTGAGCGGCGGCTGCTTGACGGTCGCCCTTATCTACTGGACTGCGACGATGCTTGGTTTCACCGCTACGACCAACATCACAACCCACTGGTACGCGGACTGCTGGGACGCAAGATCGATCGTCTTATGGCAGGCTCCGCCTGTGTTCTCGCCGGCAATCACTACGTTGCCGAGCGCGCCAGAGCCAGCGGTGCGGCTTCCGTTGAAATTTTGCCCACGACGCTGGATGTCGGAGCCTATGACAATCTACCGCCGCCAGACCGCACACCGGCAACGGTCGGTTGGATCGGTGCACCTCAGAATTGTGCTTATCTGACACCCCTCGTACCGGCACTAAAAACGCTCCAGGCCAAAGAGGGCCTGCGTTTGCGTGTGGTGAGCGCGAGCAAGCCAGACCTGGGAGGGTTGGATTTCGATTTCGAACCCTGGAACGAGACTACCGAAATCGCCTCTATCGGGCGCTTCGACATCGGCATCATGCCACTCCCCGACAGCCCCTGGGAGCGCGGCAAATCTGGCTTTAAACTGGTACAGTACATGGCTGCGGGCCGCGCGGCGATAGCCTCGCCGGTCGGGGAGAATCGCTCGATTCTTGCCGACCCGTCGCTTGGTATTCTCGCTTCCAGCCCCGCTGAATGGAAAACCGCCCTTGCAGCGCTTGCACAATCGGCTGAGTGGCGCCTAGCCATGGGCCGCGCCGCCAGAACCAAAGCCCGAGCGACCTATGATCGCAGTCTCGCCGCGGACCGGTTGGCAACAATCATCGGGGCGCTGTGATACGCGGCTTTACACGACTGACTTATCGCTGTTGCGAGTGGGCCTTGAGGTGGTCGCGGATCATCCGCGTGTCGTACTCGCTCGCTTGCCGTATAATACCTTCCCATAACGTCAACCAGGGAACATTCCCGGGGTTCTGTGTGAGTAGCTCGCGCTTCACGAAGGGAAAGCCCATCCTCAAAACGAGTTGATCCCAAAGGAAGTGCGTGGGATTGACCGGCATTCCGGTAATGATGAAGTCGAGAATCTGATCGACGAAAGCGCGGGTGCGCTCATGCAGTTTGCGGAGTTCCCGCGTGTTGCGAGCGCCGCTTCCCCAAGCCTCAACCACCTTTGCAACGATTTCCTCATAAGGATAAAGCGCATGTACATTCAGGCCGCCTCTTAGCATGGCCCGCGTGAAACCCAATTCATACTTGGAAATAACGAAAGCCTTGTTGTTCACATAGCGAATCTGCTTCCAAAAACTCAGAAATTCTTGTGACTTCAAAGCCCTGGGATAAAGCAGCAGAAAATAGGATTGCAGGTGATAGCGGCGTTCCCAGCTGTCGGTCATCGACCAGACGTCAGCCAAAGCCGGATCCGCGCGTTGCAACGAGCGGTTCAAAGGCATAAGCGGCCCATAGACGCTATCGTTGGCAAGCATCAAGCGATCCAAGTGCGGCAGCTGGTCTTCCAGATAGAGCACCGCTTCCTTGTATGCGCCGAAATCATATCCGACGTTCTTACGCCAGAGGATTCGCATGCAAAGCGGCTTGAGAATTTCAATAGATCGCTCCGGAAGTTTTGGCGCGTTGGTTACGAAAAGGATGGAGAATCCGGCCTCGCGCAACGCTTCCAGATAATGCACGACGTAGGGATGCACGAAACCTTTCGCTTCCCAGTGTATGAAGACAGCAACGGAATGTTGCTGTGCGAGAGCGCCGGTCCCCTCAATGTCGCGGCGGATGAAACTCTGCTTGAACCTCAGATAGCCCCTGAGGATCGAAAGGATGATGCCGACGTGTTTGTAGAGCTTGTAGATTCTCCGAATCACAAGCTTGTAAGCATGGTAAATGCCCATGTGATCTGCCCCCCTTGGTTCACCGGACAAGGCGCCTTTGTCGGCGCTTTCTTTCGTCCTAGTTTGTACATGTTATCATCGCCACGGCCTTATATGGCCAGTCACATTTTGCTTACTTTCATTTTCTGCTGCAGTTTCGCTGCTACTTGCTCTCCCATGAGAGCCTTGGCTTCCTGGATGCGATTCGCCAGAGTGCCGGTCGCGTGATGCTCACCGTCTTGACCGCCCGCCTTCAGTTCCTGAAAGACCGCCGCGGCGTAGTAATCTTCCGCCCAATCGGCGGAGATACCTCCATCTCGTAAACGACCCGCAAGCTCGGCGGCGGCGGCGGCGCTTTGGCGGAACAATGCCGGGTCGGGGCTCCCCTGAAGGCTTGCAAGGATGGCGGCATGATACTGCAGCAAAACCCAAGCAAAACCGTTCGCGAGATCAAGGGTTACGGCATCGGATCGAAGCTCATCAACGGCGCCGCTAGCAGCTTTCATATCGCCGCCATTAACGGCCGCTACAAAGGTTTGAACCTTGCGATGATAGCGCTTCAGATCGGCATACCGGCCAGCATGCAAGTCGCTTCGAAAACGCTCCAGCAAAAGATCGGCCGCGTCCAACATCCCTCGATTCAATAAAACTTCGAGAGCCTGACGCTGCGCTGCCTCCAAATTCCGATTACAGCCCTCCACGGCCGTCAAGGCATTGAATACCTCCGAAGCATCCCCCGGACTGCATACCATTGCGATATTGTGACCGAGACGCTCCAGCAACTGGCCTGCTTCTGCGTCCGGCAAGGCCGTTGAATCGAACAAGCGGTGAAGCTGCACGAAGCCGCGAACCGCCAGACGATAGTAAGCCAGCGCCGCGGCATTGTCGCGTTCACCCAAGAACGCATGGATACCACGGAAATAAGCCGCGCCAGGAAGATTCATGGGACTTAAACGCGACAACGCCGCGTTGTCGGTGGGCGATGGGTAAGCCGGTTCGACGCTATCGGGAACATCGAAACCGATAGAAAAATGCCTGTTAAAAGCATCGTTCAGGTCAACAAGGATTGTCCCGGCCTCGTCGAAACGCCCTTGGTTCACCAGGTCCTTGTAGAGCCGGTAGTTCAAGCTGACGCTCAAGGATGCATGATCCTTAAGATCGACCCGCCGGCGATCGAGGTAAGCTTGATAGGCGTGGCGATCCAAACCACCTGCTGGTGGCTGATCCTGTTTGGTCATGGATGCAACGGCAATTAAACTTTGGCCATCGCGGTGAACTTCCCTGTGTTCGAAACCATGCTCGGCTAGCAGATCGGTAAGGCTGTCCTGGTTGAAAAGAACGAGGTGCCAACCGGGCGCCAACAGTCCCGTCAGGTCGGGATGCGCCGCATCCGGCGTAACGGCATCGGCATCGGGCGTCGTGATAATCAGCACGCCGTTTGATGCCACGGCCAGTTTGATATCTTCCAAAAATCGATGAGGATCTGCCAGGTGTTCGATCACCTCCGAAGCCAACACCAGATCGACACAGCCTCCCGGCAACTCAAGATCGGGACCCAAATACTCCGGAAGCAAGCGCCAACCCAATGCTTCGGCCCCTCGTTTAGCTTCCGGCGCCGGATCGATACCGTAGGCATCCCATCCCAATTGTGCCCGTGCGAAATCTACCGAGAACCCGTAGCCCGCCCCCACCTCCAGATAGCGCCCTACCGCCGTGTGTGCGACCCGGTAGAGCGGCTGGAGGATCACATCCAGCGCGGCACCGACTTCGATGTACCGCCGCTCGCGAAAGGCCTGGAACGACGGGCTGACCCATTCGGCTTCATAGTCGCCAGCGCACCCGTCGGGGAAAGAAAGCGATGCGCAGCTTCGGCAACGGAAGAGATCCCAATAGCGACCGGGCCACACCTCTAAGCTGAGATGGAAAGCTTGCTTTGCGGTCGTCCTGCAAACCGGACAGGCAAAGCTACGATCCTCGCCGAGTGTCCAGCGAACCTCCGCATTCCAATCCGGCGGCGGCGGGTTGTTCTGTTGCTGCTGCGTCACCGTCTCAACCCACTCCCGCTCCCCCGAAACAGGAACTGGATGGGTCCCCCCAGTTTCATGACAAACCCGATCACCGCAGCGCCGGGATGCCATCTCTGTCCATCTTTTCTTATCTGCTCCCTAGATTTGCAGTATGATGGCTCAACCGCTACATAAAAATTTGTGTGTTAAAACCTGGGGGAAACGGCCATATGGCCCAAAAGACTATTCTGATGATAGCCTTGCTGGGTGGATTCCTAGCATGGCATGACCCGGTCAATGCGCAGGAACCGGTGGTTCCATGCGAACTGCTGGACACCTGTCAGCAAGATGAACTGCAGGGTTTGATCGCGCCTAGCACTTTGACCTCCGTGCGGCGTTTCGTTACCGCTGCCTCACTCTATGACCTTTGCGTCGGCAATGACGAAGAACAGGCGGTCTGCCGTTTTTACATCGCCGGCGTACATGATTCGGCGGAAATGGTTTATTGGCGTAATGACCAGGAACCTCCCTGGTGTCCGGTGGACGGATTTACCTCCAGCACCCTGCAAGAGGTTGTCCTCGACTATCTCGACAATCACCCCGAAGTCGATCCTCTTCCTGCCGCCCATGCGGTAACCCAAGCTTTCTCAGAAGGCCTCATCTGCAATTGACGGTGGGGAAGTTAGAAACCAACCAGAATGCCGATGAAATCCGGGGCGGTTTTCCCCAGAATCCAGAGAATCCAGATGGCAGGCGCGAGAAATGCACCGAATGGCAGGGCGTCGCTCGGCCCCAGTACGCGCCCGGTAAGCCTGAGAATGAACACCGTGACGAGTCCCAAAATGCCCGCCAAAGCCAAACTGTGAGGTAACAACGGCCAACCGAGCCAAGCGCCGCCCGCTGCCATCAGCTTCACATCGCCAAAGCCCAGACCATCGCGACCGCGTATCCAAAAATAAAGGCGGCGCACGGCTTCCATCAAAACAAAGCCAAGAGCGGCACCAAATATTCTCGCCATGCCAATCGACTGCCATTGCGCCTGTGGCTCGAGAAACACGCTGGCGATCCCCGCAGCCATGAGCGGCAGCACGAGCATGTCGGGGAGCAGGAATCGGCGAACGTCAGCCAGGATCAACGCCAGCAGACACCAACCCAAACCAGCTGCAAGCCAGAGCGTTCCAGGCGCTGTCGCCGGATCACGAAATACCACGATCACGGTTAATGCGAGGAAGAGAGCGCCCAACTCGGCGACGGGATAAACCCAAGCAATGGCTTTACCACAGGCCCGGCAGGCACCTCCCAGCAATAGATAGGACACCAGCGGAATCAAATCGCGCACCTTCAAGGTTTCTCCGCAATCGGGACAACGCGACCGCCCCGCTACCAAGCCCTTACAGTCCGGCAAGCGTTCGACCAATGCGGATATGAAGGAGCCGATAGCCGCTCCAACCAGAAGTATCGCTATGATATTGATTCCCGGCGCCACGCTTCGACCTCGTCGCTTACGCCCGTTTGCCGGTCATTGGCCTACTGCGCCACAAGCTTGGGACTGGTTCCGGAAAGCTCCGATGTCTTTTGCGGAAGCACCTCGTCAGGCACCGCCGGATCGTCGCTGCCGTCGACCGGCGACAAGGATCGCATGCGGCGGCGTAGCTCTTCGGCAATAGCCTGTGCATCGTCTTCGTCCCGGATTACCCGCGGCGTGATAAAAATAATCAGCTCGGTACGGGAAATCTCATCATCCTTGGTACCGAAGAGATTACCGACCAGCGGTATCTCGCGAAGCACCGGTATGCCGCTATCGGACTTCGATTGGCGCTCGTTGATCAGGCCGCCAAGGACAACCGTCTGGCCGCTGCGCACCGCTATAGAACTCTGCACCCGGCGCTGAGAAATTGTCGGTGTGAGGGTTCCTTCCTCGACTTGATTGGCAACGCTGGAGACCTCCTGTTCGATTTCCATGGTTACCAAACCGCTGGAATTGATGCGCGGCATGACATTCAGGATGACGCCCGTGTTTCGAAACTCGATGCTGTTGATGATATTGGAATCGGAATCGGTTCCTTGCTGTTGCCGGGTCGTGACTGGCACTTCGTCACCGACTTCAAGGGTTGCCGATTGATTATCCAAAACGACGACGGAGGGCGCCGATAGCACCTTGACGTCGCTGACGCTGGAAAGGGCGTCGATGACGACGCGCGCATTGCTGTTATCAAAAATGAAGTTGAACCCCGGCAGGGTCGCGGCCGGACTCAACGCCGATCCACTCGAGAATCCACCGCTGAAATTCCCACTCTCAAGGAACCATTGCACCCCAAACCGCAACTGGTCGTTCAGGGTTACCTCTGCGATGGTGGCGTCGATCAGCACCTGCAACGGCCGCACATCGATTTGCCGCAGGGCGGCGCGTACCAGATCATAACCGCCTCGCGTCGCCAAGATCAGCAGTGCGTTGTTGACTGGGTCGGCGATGACCCGAATAGGTCCGACACCCGACAACGAACCGCCGCCGACCCGGCCGTCGTTACGTGACTCGCTACGCGCACCGCGGCGAACCGTTGCCTGCGTCGTGGTCACGGTCACATTGCGCGCGGGCGCCAGAGGCGCCGCCTGTGCGTCGCTTCCGGCGACCGATGCACTCTGCGAAGCCGACGCAACCACCGGATCGAGGCTGGGTGCCACGCGGCGCTGCTGCTCGCTATCGGCGCTGATGTCGGAAAAGGCATCGTTGAGAATGTTCGCAAGGTCTTCGGCTTTACCGTTCTCCACATAGTAGACGAACAGATTGGTGCCCAGCGCGTTGGCCTGGTCCAAACGGTCGATCCACTTCTCGGCGTCACGGAGCATCGCCGACCGCTTTGAAACAACCAGCACGGCGTTCAGCCGCTCGACCGGCTGGAAGGCTATGAGCCCCGCACCCAGCCCATCGCCGGATGCTTGGAAAACCTGTTCGAGTTCCGGTATCACCACGTCCGGCGTGCTGTTGGTCAGGGGGAAAATCCCTGCCGATTGTCCAGCAAGCCAATCCACATCGAATGACCGTACCGCACTCAGAATTGATTGCCGCTCACGCCCTGTGCCGGAAATAATCATGATGTTTCGCAGCAGATCAGCGCGCAACGCGCCCTGGCGCGCCACAACGTTGTCGAGCAACTGGACCATGGTACCGGCGGATACGAAACGCAAAGGCACTATGGTCAAGCCATATCCGGCGAGCGGCGGTTCGTCCCTATCACCCAACTGCCGCACCGAGGGCTCGGCCACCGCTTCCGCGGCAGGAATGACGCGATATAGACCCTGATCGAGAAGCAACGCGGCATTGTTCATGCGCAGCAGCATCTCAAGCGTGGCAAGCAGATCGTCCTCGGCAATGGGACCACCTGTCGTGATGGTGACACTGCCCTGCACTCTGGGGTCCAACACAAAATCCAACCCCAAAATGTCGCCCATGATGGCACGTACAACTTCGCGCAGATCAGCCTTATCGAAATTTACCTGGACGCCGGCCTCGGTTCGTTGCGCCCCTTGACCCATCGTCATAGAAGCGTCTTGTAAGTAATTGTCATTCCCAAGGAAAACTTGCCGCTGCGGGCCGCTGACCGTTGCAGGATCTTCACTAACCGATTCCGGTTTCAGTGAGGCTTGCTCCTGGGGCGGCGGCGAAAAATCAGCCGTGCGTAACGGGTCCAGTATATCGCTCTGCTGGGTGCCTCCAGAAGAACCATCCGCACAGGCCGATACCAAAAACAAGGCCGCGAACAGCGCGGCGATCCAACGCCGACCTATCAGAGCCTCCATCGCAAGCGACGTCCCCTGCATATGACAGTCACTTTTCATTGCGTGAGCCCTACCCCCCAATTACTTACCCCAGACCGCCCGTTGTTTCGGGCTTCATACCAGGTCCCATTAGAAAGAAACTACATTCTTCACTAAGGCTTAACCAGCCTTTTTGATTTCTTATCCGAAAAGAATTGGGCAATATGAGTGCCTTCCGACGCCTACAATATCAAGAATTCATAAGCGTTTGGTTATAAAGGAGGGGTCGGATACGCTAGGGTTACCCGGTATCGGGCGGCCGATTGCGTGCAGGGGGCTTGCGGCTATGAAACCACTTGAACAGATTCTTGCCGACGACAAGGTCGTGCCTCTAGAGGTGCTCGAAAAGGCCTGTGAAAATGGCAATAAAACAAGGCGTTCTGGAACGTCTCTAATCTTAGCACTGCGCCGTGCGGGCGTTGGAGGTTCTAGGATTGCCGCCGCCGTATCGCGTGCTTTCGACCTGCCGCTAGCCAGTCTTGACGACCAACCTAATCTACCGGTCTTGCCGGACCGGCTTTCCGCTAACTTCCTTAAGGAAAACAGCGTACTGCCGTTGTCTGAAGGTAAGGACGGGCTGCGATTGGCCGTTGCGGACCCGGGTGACAGGTTCGTGGTTGAGGCCGTGCGCATTGCCAGCGGCCTCCCTGTAGCCCTCGCCGTTTCAGCCCTGGAGGATATTGAAACCGGACTGGAACGCCTGTACGGCCCGGGAAAGTCGGCGCTCGAACGCATCGTTGAGGATATCGGGGGCGCTGAACCAGACAACGGAAGCGCCGCCGAAGACGACATCGAACATCTCAAGGATGCCGCGCTCGAAGCGCCCGTCATCCGTCTGGTCAACCAGATTATCAGTGACGCGGTACAACAACGCGCATCGGATATTCATATCGAGCCTTTCCGCGACAGCTTGAAGGTGCGTTACCGCATCGATGGCTTGTTGCAGGAAATTTCACCGCCGCCCCTGCGTCTGGCGCGGGTTATCATCTCCAGAATCAAGATCCTTGCGGGGTTGAACATCGCGGAGCGGCGCTTACCGCAGGATGGTCGTGTCAGGCTACGGGTGTCCGGCCGCCAGCTCGATCTACGCGTATCCAGCCTGCCGACGACTCATGGCGAAAGCGTCGTCATCCGCCTGTTGGACGACAGCAGTGCGACCCAGGAGCTCCCCAGCCTTGGCCTCTTGCCTCACGATGAAGGCATCTTCCGCCGGAACCTGAAAGCGCCTTATGGCATGATCATCGTGACCGGCCCGACGGGAAGCGGCAAAACCACGACGCTCGGTGCGGCATTGCGGCTGCTCAACGAGCCACACCGCAAGATTCTGACCGCCGAAGACCCCATCGAGTATCAGATACCCGGCATCAATCAGGTTCAGGTAAAACCGGCGATCGGAATGACCTTCGCAAATGCCCTTCGAGCCTTCGTACGCCAGGACCCCGACGTGATCATGGTCGGTGAGATGCGCGACGGCGAAACGGCGGAGATGGCCGTTCACGCGGCACTGACCGGTCACCTTCTGCTGACCACGCTTCATACCAACAACGCAGCGGGCGCGATCACCCGACTGGTGGACATGGGTGTCGATTCCTTCCTCATTGCCTCGACGCTCCGCCTGTTGATCGGTCAGCGGTTGGTGCGAGTCCTATGCCCGGAGTGCAGCAGATCCGTCAAAGCGGGGCCGCAAATATTGGAAGAGTTTCGTCGTGCCGGGCTGACAGTCGCTCCGGACGGCTTTGCCATTTTCGAGCCGGTCGGTTGCGATAGCTGTCAAGGTAACGGCTTCATCGGGCGCAAAGCCATTTTTGAACTTCTGGAGGTTGATGAAACCATTCAGCGCCTGATCACGCCGGGCGTCACCACCAACGCTTTGCAGCGTGCCGCCCGCGACAATGGCATGACGACGATGCTGCAGGACGGCCTGGAAAAATGCCGCCAGGGTGTCACGACGATTGAAGAAGTCCGGCGCGTCACGGAAGACATGTAGCCGCCGGAAAGGCCGGATAAGCAAGTACAGAATTTTGGGAGAAACCGAGACGTGCCGCTGTTCCGTTATCAAGCCATCGACCCCACGGGCGCCCTCATAAAGGGTGAGATGGAGGCACGTGACGGCGGCACGGTGATCCAGCGGCTCCAAGACCAGGGCCACATGCCGGTCGAGGCGGAACAGGTGCTTCAGCCGGACAGCCCGCGCTCCGGCGGCCTTGGGCTGTCCCTTCCCTTCCGGCGCGGCCGGGTGAAGCGTCAAGATGTGACCCTGTTCACTCGCGAGTTGGCCATGCTTCTCAAAGCCGGCGTTGCGCTGGAACGTGCCCTGGCGATCCTTTCCCAAGACGTTGGCGGCGCAAGCTTGGGACGCCTCGTACAAGGTTTGCGTAGAGACATTACCGAAGGCGATTCCTTTAGCGAAGCGCTTGCCAACAATCCGCGGAGCTTCCCACCGATCTTCGTGAACATGGTGACTGCGGCCGAGGCTTCCGGGACCCTGGAACTGGTGCTGGACCGTCTGGCGGACTACCGGGAACGGGCCGAACGGCTCCGTGAGACCGTGATCGGCGCGATGCTTTACCCGGCAATTTTGATTACCGCCTCGATAGTGTCCTTGATTTTGTTGTTGGTTCTGGTGGTGCCTCAATTCGAGCAGATCTTCGAGAATGCAGGCGCGGCACTCCCGCTGGCGACGCGCGTCGTCATCGGTATTGCCCGCACACTGGAATCCCAAGGCTTGGTGATGCTGCTCGTGTTGCTCGGCGCCTTGCTGGCGTTGAATCAAGCACTGCGGCTTCCCGGTTTTCACCTGTGGTGGGATCAGAACCTGCTACGTCTGCCGCTTCTGGGCGCGCTCTTACGCCAGTTGCTGGCGGCGCGCTTTTGCAGAACCTTCGGCACGTTGCTGGCGAACGGCGTCGATCTGCCGCTGGCCTTGGAGTTGTCACGCGACGTTGCCAGCAACCGCCATGCAGTGGAGGTCATCGACGAGGTAATTCTCGCGGTGCGCCAGGGCCAGGGCTTGGCGCAACCGATGCATGAAGCGGACATATTACCGGGGATGGCTGTACAGATGCTTCGCGTAGGCGAGGAGACCGGTAACCTCGCACCCACTGCATTGCACGTTGCCGACGTCTACGAACGAAAAGTGGAGCAATCTCTCCGGCGCTTGTTCACCATCTTGGAACCGGCACTGATCATTGGTGTTGGATTGCTCATTGCTGGCATTATCGTTTCAATCTTGCTAGCCGTCGTAAGCGTCAACGACCTCGCATTCTGATTCGAACTGGCAGAGGGGCCATGAAGGTGTTTAGAAGAAGAAGAAACCAAAACGACCACACGGCACACCGCCGCAAACTCGGCCTCCAAGCAGGTTTTACCCTGATCGAACTGCTCGTGGTGCTGGTCATTCTCGGTTTGCTCGCCGGTCTTGTCGGCCCCCGTATCCTGGCACAGCTCGGCGGCGCGAAATCGAAAACCGCGAAGGTCCAGATCGAGAATTTTGCAACGGCCCTCGACCTCTATCGTTTGGATATCGGCAGCTACCCCACGACGGACCAAGGCCTGGAGGCATTGGTTCGCGCGCCCGGCGGCGTGGACGGCTGGAACGGCCCTTACCTGAGTAAGGCTGAGGTTCCCTTGGATCCCTGGAAGAACCCATTCCAGTACAACCAACCGGGGGAGAATGCACCTTTCGACCTCTATTCGCTGGGCGCCGACAATCAGGAAGGCGGCGATGGCGAGAACGCGGATATCACGCTGCAGCAGTAAACCCCGGCGTCACAGGGACGGACAACGCGGCTTCACGCTGCTCGAACTGCTTTTGGTTCTGACGATTTTGGGCCTTTCATTGGCCGTGCTCAGCCCGATGTTGGGTGCTGGCAGCCGGGGCCTGGGTTTGGAGCGCGGCGGGCTGGAGCTGGCGTCGGCCCTACGGCAAACGCGGCGTGAGGCCGTTACCACCGTTTCCGAACGCGTACTGTTAATGGACCTATCAAGCGGCACCTATCGGACGGATTCCGGTAGTCTGCAACGGGACTTTCCCGCAAATAGCGATATAACAGTGGAGGCCGCAGGCAGCGAGCAGTTGGAAGAATCCTTAATGGGTATTCGGTTTTTTCCCACTGGGGCTTCGACCGGCGGCAGCATTCTCGTCAAGCAGGCCGATAGAAGTCTTTCCGTTACTGTCGATTGGCTGACTGGCAGGGTGGCTATCCATGGCCCCGAGTAAGCCAATGCCCCTGCACAAACCGGCAAAACGACACGAGGGCGGCTTCACGCTCGTCGAGGTGCTGGTAGCATTGGCCGTGACGGGATTGGTTCTCGCCAGCCTGATGCAGGCCTATGCCTCCGGCCTCAGAACGCTGAGCGGAGCCGACTACCGTCAAACCGCTGCATTGATAGCGGCTTCCCTGCTGGACGAATCCGCGACCATCGAACTGAAGCCCGGGCAAGAAAGCGGAAAAATCATGGGTTATGCCTGGGAGCGCGAGGTCGCGGAGGTAACCCCGGAAGGATGGTTTTCCAGAGCAGAAACCGATTGGCAGCCTTTCAGCGTGATCATTACCGTTACGAAGGATGACCGGCCGCCTGTGCGCCTGGAGACATTGCGTCTGGGAGTGGCGCGATGAACGACAGGAGGAAGCAAAATTCGGTACGGCAATTGGCGCAGAGCAATGACAGAAGCGCCGGTTTTACACTGCTTGAGCTGCTAATCGCCTTGACGCTTTCCGGTTTGATTTTGGCTGGTTTGGGGGCGGGCTTGCGTATTGTTAGCAGCTCCTGGGATCGCGGCGCAGCCCTCGCGGAGCGGCATGAAACTATCGGTATGACGCAGGATTTTCTGCGTCGCGAATTCAGCCGTTTGCAGTGGCTATACTGGGGCGCTGGCGATGAGCGACGCTTGGCCTTTGAAGGTGAGCGACGACGTTTGCGTTACATCGTTGCCGAGCCGCCCTATCCCGACCTGCCGGGTCTGTATGCCATTGAGTTGGCGTTGGTCAGGGCGCCGGGCGGCGGCGAGCGCCTGCTTCGCAGACGGGCGCGCTTCCATCCCGAAGAACGTGATTTCGACGATCTGGAATTCACGGACGACGTGGTTCTTCTGGAAGATGCGCTCGGTCTGCAATTCGCCTTCGCTCCGGAAAACAACGGCACGACTTGGCGCGGCCAGTGGTCTGACGGCGAAAGGCTTCCCAGGCTTGTTTCCCTGGCGCCCGGCGCCAGCGCTGGGGACGACCTGTTCTGGCCACCGCTTTGGCTGCGCCCCGCCGCCGAAATCGCCGGCGGTTGTGAATTAGCGGAAGCAGCGGCGGGCGTTTGCAAAGGACCTGAAGTCACGGAAACCAGTCCTGCCAGCGACCCGGACCGTGCCCCCGATGGCGGTGGCATCGTCGAGGGGGGCGAAAGATGACCCGAAGTTCCACAAACAATTCGCAGTCGGGCGTTATTCTGATCGCCGTCCTCTGGATCACGACCTTGCTGGCATTGCTGGTAGCGGGCTTCACCTCCGCGGTCCTGGGAGACGCCAGAGAAGTCGCCAATCGCGCCGATCTTGTTCGCGTTCAGGCGTTGGCCGAAGCGGGCGTGACCCGCGCGTCCCTGGGTCTGCTGGAGAACCTGGAGGAGGATCGCTGGGTTGCCGATGGTCGCCAATACGACTTCACGGTCGACGGTCTTGAAGTAACTATATCCATCCTCGACGAAAACGGACGCATCGACCTTAACAAGGCCAACGAACCGCTGCTGCAAAGCCTGATTGCCCGAGTTGACATCGAACAGGAGGAACGCGACGCCCTTCTGGCCGCTATCCTTGATTGGCGGGACAGCGATGATGCGAAGCTGGTGCTTGGCGCGGAAGACCGCGATTACAAACGCGAGGGCGCGCCACACGGCGCCGGTGACGCTCCTTTCGTCCATGTTAGCCAGCTCCGCAACGTCCTGGGTGTGACCGAAGATGTTTATGATGCAATGCTGCCGGTAATCACGATCAACAGTCGAAGCGGTCGATTGAACCCCATTACCGCCACACGCGACACCCTGAACCTTCTGCCTGGAGTCGATGCGGGAGTTCTGGAAACGCTCTTTGCCCTCCGCGCAGAGGTGCCGGTCGATGTTGCGGCGGTACGCGCCACGCTCGCAGGCGATACCGCCCTGTTGGATTTCAACAGCGGACCGATCTTCACCGTGACGATCATGGGCGAGTTGGAGAGTGGACTTAACTTCAGCCGTGAAGCCGTGATTTGGCTTCAACCTGACGACAAGGCCGCCTATCGTATAGTGGAATGGAGGGAGCCGCAGATTCCAGCCTCGCTGCTGGAGGACTGGGCGACACTCCGCGAAGAACGGGCGCGGGATTTAAACCCGACCGCAGAATCCACTGGGGGCACCAAGGAAAGCGGATGAACATGACCGCAAGCAGCCACATGGAACGTAATGCCAGTCGACGGGATGGTTCATCTTCCGGGTTGGCTGCCTGGTGGTGGGACAGGCTTGCGGGCCTGCTGCAAAGGGCTCTGCCGGGCCGACACCAACAGCGCGTGATCCTGCAGGAGGCCGACGACCAACTGGTGATCGTTGCCGAAGGCGGCAAGACCGGCGATCCGAAACAGATATCACTTCGCCAACAGCCGCAGGCCATTGCTTCCGAGTTGCGCCAGCATCTAAAGGCGCTACGTGCTTCGCAGTCGGTTATCGTCGGGCGGCTCAGTGCTGACCACGCGATACAGCGGATCGTAGAATTGCCGCGCGCCGCTGAGGCGAATCCCCGCGCGGTTTTGCACCACCAGATCGACCGCCTGACGCCCTGGCCTGCCAATCACTGTAGCTTTGATGTCGAATCGCTCGGCTACAGCGAGGACGGCCGAAGCCTCCGCCTACGCCTTACCGCAGCCTCTAAACCAGCGGTGACAACGCTCCATCAAAAGCTGACATCATGGGGGTTGCGCCCGAACGCAATAGACGCTGAAGGGCTCGTTTCCAACGGCGGTCACCAGATCAATCTCCTGCCCCATGATCTGGAAGCCTTTCAGCATCCCCGACGACTTCTGAACACCCTTGGCCTGCTTGCGCTGCTAACCGGCGTGGGTTTGCTGGGGTTCCAAGCTTATCTGCTCTACGAACAACAAGAGCGCCTCGACACAATACAGGCTCGGTTGGAAGCGCTTGAACCACAGCGCATCGCAACCCGCGATGTTGCGGATCAAGTCATCAAGCTGCGTGAACAGCGATCGTTTCTCTACAATCGAAAGCTCCAAGCGCCATCCTCGACCCTGTTGCTTGAACGCCTGAGCGCGTTGTTGCCCAAGGATGTTTGGCTCGAACAGATGCGGGTTGAAGGTGAAAAGGTATATCTGGTCGGCAATGCCGACCGGGCCTCGGACCTGATCGCACTGATCGAAAGCTCACCCTCATTCACACGCGCGGGCTTCACCGCCTCAACCCGTAGAGATGCAAAAAGCGGCAAGGAGCGTTTCCAGATCGAAGCGGGGTTCGACGAGCGCATGGGGAGCAAGCCATGAGCAGCCTTGGCCGCTTGCCCGGTTGGCAGCAAGACCTGTTAGCGCTGCTGTTACTTGGTGTGTTGCTTGCCGGTTTTGCCGCGGCCTTTCTTGAACTGCGCGATACCACAAGGGACTTACGAGCCAAGGCGGATGCCACAGGCCGATCGATCCCCAAGGTCGAGCACTTTATCGACTCGCGCCAAGCGCTGGAGGACCTGCGCCAGACACTGGAAACGGACGGTAGCGATAAAGCCAGTCTACTGTTGGCACGCAGCCCGAACCTCGCTGGCGCCGAACTGCAGCAGCGTCTCAACACGATCATCGAGAACAGGGGCGGACGCGTCGATACTTCGCTCGTCCTTGCCCAGAACGATGACGGTCGGTTCCAGCGAATTACCGTGCGCGTCAACGCAGCCTTGGATGTCGCCCAACTACAAGGCGTTTTATGGGAGATCGAAAGCGGCGAACCGCTGCTCTTTGTCGAGGAAATGGCAATCCAGCCGACGAAGACCCGGCGTGATCAACAAGCCCGCAACCAGCGCCCCAATCTACAGGTCTCGCTGACGGTTCACGGTTTTATCAGCGCGTTGGAGGCTAGTGATGGGTAATCGCCGTCTGTTGCTTCTTGGCGCCGTGGCTTCGGTTTTGGCCCTTCTCTACTACTGGGACATCCAAACCCGTGACGACGAGATAATCCGCGCCGTTCACTCCGACCGACCATCGTCGGAGACCATCTCGATAACGGAGGACAGCGCTCCGACAACCAAAACCTTGCCGGGCCTAGCGGTCGACGATGCCCTATTGCCACCGCTCACGGGAAACCCCTTGGCCGGGCTCAAGCTGTCAGATTTGCAAGCCACCCGAAATAGACCTCTTTTTACGCCTTCCCGCCGGGCCCCTCGTCCCGCCACAAACGCCAATGCCAACAATTCGGCGTCATCGTCAACCCAGCCTGCCGGCCCTGAAACCAAGCAAACGCCGGACCCGGAGGAAGCGACCAAAGCCGGTCAGTTCGTTTTGATGGGCGTTGTCAAAGGCGATAGCGAGCGACTGGCGCTGCTGCGCCACAAAGCAACGGGCGAGCTATTGCGTTTGCGTGAAGGCGATATCTTCGACGGCTGGTCACTGGATTCCCTGGAAAGCGACAGAGTGCACCTGAGCAAGGGCGGCTTGCAGGAGGTCATCGTCCTGTTTCAGGAGGACGAGTCAGGCTGATACCAGCGTCGCACAGGCCTAAACCTGGAGATTTTGCCGATTCTGGGTTAGGCTCTGTTTACATAAGCGAGACACAAACAAAACAACGAACAAGGGCAACCATCCCAGGACCTTGCAACCTTGTCGCTTTTTGGGGGCCGGAATGGGTGACTTCACACGATCAGTGGGCTGTTGGCGACTCCTTGCCTGTGGCGCAGTGTTCTTCACGCTAGCCCAGGTTGCCGAGGTGCGCGGCGAAGTTCAGTTCGCCGTCCCGGAGGCGCGTAACACAGCCATCGCAATCAAACTCAAGGACGCCAAGCTGGATGAGTTCCTAACCAGCCTAACCGAGCGATTCGGGATCGATGTTCAAATTAGGAGCGCGCTCTCTGCGGGCAATTTGAACGGCGCCTTCAATGGCCGCTTGTCCGAGTTGTTGCCTCGTATCCTGCGCGGCCATGATTACCTGCTCGTGCGCGGTCAGCAGGGTTTACCCGGGTCGGATGGCATAGAGCGCATCGTGCTGTTGAAGTCGGCAAAGGGTAACAATGCCGGATTGATTTCTCGAACGTCGCAAGCACAACGACCCGGTGACGCAGTGCGAAGTCTCAACCCTCTGGTACCAGCACAAACGGCGACAGCCACTAGCGGAGCGGAAACGGCAAGCAAGGATCGCCCCTCGGCCCCAAGCGGCGACCTGCAGCACGCTTTCGAAACGGGATTAAGTCCGGAGAACGCAGGCGATCCCAACCGCACAAACTCTTACGCCTCGGAAGAAGAACAGGCACAAGCTCTCGTCCAACAAGCGCGAGAGCAAGTCAACCGGATTGCCGATCGGATGCACCAGGTATGTGTCGCATCGGGGCGCTGCGACAAAGTGCCGGAAAAATGAGATACGAGGTCAGTTATTGCTTCGTCCCAAACGGCGAAGAATGTCTTCACGCTGCTGCTCGGCGCGCTGAAGCATTTCGGGCGTCAACGGCGTTGCTGGACCACCCCGTACATTCGTCGGACCGCCGCGGCTGTCCGTCGGGCCGCCAATGATCTGCGATCTTGCCCCAGCTTCACGAACACTGGCTGTCACTGGCGCCGAATCGTTGACCGCAGGCAAAGGGTCCTGACCGGCACCAACGCCGCCATTCAACACGATAACCTTATAGAGCCGGGATTGCCCACTGTCGTCCCGACGACTTCTCAGCATCAGATTGTAGCTTGGCAAAAGTCTCGGCAGCAGGTCGCCGATCCGACCCGTCATGCGTAGATTGACCGGCTCTTCGACTGGCGGTGACTCCGGTAAGCTTAAGTCGAACCCGACCTGTTCCGATAAGGCGCGGAGAACCTCAAGCGGCGTTGCCGCTTCCGCACTCACCGACAGGCGATCCGCTTCCAAGCTCTCGATTTCGATCCGTTCGCTTGCCAACCCGGCGGAAAACGTCAGAACCATCAGTGCGCAACCGGCGCCCAATGTCTTGAGCAACGCTATCGGTCCAAGGTTCATCATCCGATGAGTTTAGCAGGAGGAAGGCCCTCCGGTCACGGAACTTGCGCCTTTGCGGGGCTAAGCTTCCCCAAAGAGAAAGGCCAAGAGAGCAAAGCGGCGACCTTTGCGCATGGCCATCACTTCATGCAGTAGCGAGCAGGAGAACACGATCGCCGCCCCTGTAGGTGTCTTGTAGGTCGCCTCCCCAAACTCGGCGAAACGAAGCTCCGCCCCTTCATAATCTTCCGCGTTCAGATTGATCGTTACGGCAAAGCGCCTATGCGCCACCATGGGCAATGTATTGTCCCGGTGTCCATGACGCGAAGCCTGACCTGGCCCTTCATAACAAGCGATGCGATAGCGCTCGTGCCCGGTAACTTTGTAGTGGTAGGCCTTTTTGATTTCCGGCAGTAATCGGCGAGCGATACGCTCGTCGATGAAAGCATTGCTCTTGGGTGAACAGATCCAGTGATCCGTCCGATCCGAACGCCCATAATCGGGTACTTTCATCTTACAGTCGGTTGTTCTGCCCTGCAGCCGGTTGTGTCCTGGCTCCACATACTCATGCCCATCGTTCTCGTAGATGCCAATGAGCTTCCGACAGTCAGCCCTGCTGAGAACATCTGGAACAATCAACGCGGGGGGGTGGATCTGCAAAGCCACGCTTGAGCGCCGCAGATCCACGCGGCCTTCGATTTCCGCAATGACATCAGACAGCGTGTCGGTCGCATGCCCCGCCCACCAGGATGCAAGTATCCGTTGGTTGGGACCTATCACCAGCACCAAGACACTGTCTCCCTTGATCTTGTCCCCTGCTAAGTCGAAGCCCGCCGCCTGAAAAGCCTTACTCTCCGGATCGTGCAGACGTTCGAACGGCAAATCCGCGTGTGCCTTTGAGCCGGGAACAACGTTGAAGGACAGCACCGACAAAGCGAGAAGCCGATCTCGCAACGCTGCCAACTCGGCGAGGACCGGCTGTACCTTTGGCCGGGAAGGGTCGCCGCTTAAAACCAACAGGTAAAATCTGCCCGCATCCGCATCGCCATGCGGGTCGAAAGAGCTGCCGTCGCCACGTTGTAGACGCCAGCGCGGCATCAAGTCTCCAGGCTCAAGCTTGGTCCCGGGTGCGGTTTTTCTATTGCTGCGAGTCATAGTCAATGGGGCCTCTTAACGGGCTGAAACATGAATGCACAATAGAGCAAATGTACCCTGATCGGAGAAGGACAAAAAAAGCGGCTGCCGTTTAAGGCAGCCGCTGAAGTTCCGATGCTCTTCTCACGATCAGCCCTCTTTCCGTCAAAACGGACCCAGAGTACTGGAATCGCGTGCCAGGTAACGCACGACCCAAGATCGACTACTTGCTTTCTCAATCGGGAGGATAGGAAAGCAAACTGGCCTGAAAAATAAACCACTTTTCCTATGGCAAAATCCAGGGAAAACTGTTTGGAAAGGTAAGAAATCTCAACGAGTCAATCGCAACTGCTGTTGCGGACTTCAGCCAACTCCCTGGCCGTCTGCATGACCATGCGCGCCCAGCGATCTGTCATAGCAACGGTATCACGCACGCCTGTCGCCGAAGAGCAGACCGACGTGCGATTGCCGACCCGCTCCACGACTACAGTACCTTGCTCTTGCAATGCCAAAACCTTGCGGCGCACGGTAGGGCGGGAGATTCCGGTGATAGCCGCGATGGTTGAAATATCTACCGGCGCATTGTTCATGCGGCCGAGCCCGACAGCCATCAAAACATAGGTGGTCTCAAGATCGCCGAACTGTTCTTCGAAGAGCGCGCGGGTCCGCAGCCAAAGTCGAGAAAGCAAGAGTCGCTGGGCGTCATCGGGGCTTCTATATATTACATCATCTGAAACCTCGGTATTCTCGGACTCTCCGTTATCTCGCATGTTTTCCCCATTTTAATATCATTTAACAATAGCGGTACTATAGCAGGTCGCGATGTACCGACAAGCCAGCAACAGCGTAAGAATCCTAATTTTGCAATTAATTACCGTAAAAAGCCAAATCGCATGGTCGAGCCCTTCAATGGCGTGGCTCGGCAAACTGCAAATCACAGGGCACGAATATCAGAAAAGAGACCCTTGGTCGGGATCGTCGGTTGATCTGCCTATTGCTTTGTGCGGCGACCCCTCGCCTCCATCCGGGTCCTCATCGCTCACTTCGGCAGCGACATCTTCGGGTGCATCCAACAGCCCTGCCCCGTCGTTCGTCACTTTGTTCACGCGGCTGGAAACAGGGCGTGCGACCCAAGCCTCCTCCGCCGCCGGACGAAGGAGTTGTTGCAGATCGGCTGAACCGCTGGTCGGCCGCAACCACTGATCACAAGCTTCCTGCCCTTCCAAAATCACCGGCATCCGATGATGGACCGGACGCAGGACGTCGTTAGCCCCGGTGGTCACGATGCTGCAGGTTTCCAAAGTAGCCGCTTGCTCTTTTTCTTCCCAGCTTTCCCAAAGTCCAGCGAAGGCGAAGGGTGCTAGATCGCGGCGCTGGATGACGTAGGGTTGTTTCGTGCCGTCTTCGCGCTTCTGCCATTCATAAAAGCCATCTGCAAGAATGAGGCAACGGCGATACCGAAAAGCCGCACGGAATGCAGGCTTCTCTGCCAAGGTTTCGGCGCGGGCATTGATCATGCGCGCGCCTATATCACGGCTCTTCGCCCAAAACGGTACCAACCCCCAACGCAACAAAGCCAGGTGATGTCCCGCAAGCTCCGGATCGGATCGGACGACCGCAACGGACTGGGTTGGCGCGATGTTGTAACGAGGTGCAAGATTAGGGCGCTCGGGAAACCCGAACAGACGACCCAGGCTTTCGACCGGCGAAGTAAGAAGAAAACGACCGCACATAAGTCTGAAGGCTAGAGAAACTGCGGTAATCCGCAAGCCCTTGACGCCGGCTGCCAATCAAAGTTCAATGTTCATGATATGTTCGCATCGACAAAAAACGGTCATATCCGCTACATTTAGGGTCATACGGTTTTGTGATCGCAATATATTGTGCACAATCCATCCATTCCACAGCTGTGGACGAGGGGAGACGAGCGATGGAGAATTCGGCAGTTTACCGGCAAAACGACGGCTTTGAAGGCGCAGATGCGCCTGTGGAAAACCACAAATCCGGCGGTCTGCCTGGAACCGAATCCCCCTCCAAAGCGCCTGTCGAATCCCGCGCCGAATCCCCGGTCGATGCTTCTGAGGAGTTGCAAAACGGATTTGTTGCGCCGGAAGGCGACCTATTCCATGAAACCCGAATCCGGGACGTATTCCAGAACGAGCGCGGCATCGTCGTGCGCATGGACCGAAGCCGTGATGCCAAGTTGACGGCCTTTGGAAAGGCGACGCTGACCGACCGTTATCTTATGCCCGGCGAATCCTATCAGGATCTTTTTGCACGAGTCTCCGCTCACTTCGCAGACGACAGCGCGCATGCGCAACGTGTCTACGACTACATGTCGAATCTTTGGTTCATGCCTGCAACGCCGGTGCTGTCTAACGGCGGCACGAACCGGGGCCTGCCGATCTCCTGTTTCCTCAATGAAGCGAACGATTCGCTGGAAGGTATCGTTGGTCTTTGGAACGAGAACGTTTGGCTAGCAGCGCGCGGCGGCGGCATCGGCAGCTATTGGGGCAATCTGCGCTCCATCGGCGAAAAGGTCGGGCGCAACGGGAAAACCTCCGGCGTGATTCCTTTCATCCGGGTCATGGATTCGCTGACACTGGCCATTTCTCAAGGATCGCTACGGCGCGGCTCCGCGGCTTGTTACATCCCCATCTCGCATCCAGAGATTGAGGAGTTCATCGAGATGCGCCGTCCGACCGGCGGTGACCCGAATCGTAAGGCGTTGAACCTGCACCATGGAATTGTCATTTCCGACGCCTTCATGCGCGCAGTCGAGAACGACGAGGAATGGGCGCTAACCAGCCCCGCCGACAACCACGTTGTTCGCAAGGTCAAGGCGCGCGCTTTATGGGTTCGGTTGCTGACAGCCCGCATCGAAACCGGCGAGCCCTACATTCTTTACGGCGACCACGTGAATCGGGCCATTCCCGAACATCAGAAGCTGGCTGGCCTGTCCGTGAAAATGTCGAACCTCTGTAGCGAAATCACGCTACCCACCGGCCTCGACCACAGGGGTGAGCAGCGCACGGCGGTTTGCTGCCTGTCGTCGCTCAATCTGGAGACTTATGATGAGTGGGAAAACGAAGAAGGCTTGATCGAGGATGTCATGCGGTTCCTCGACAATGTGCTTTCAGACTTCATCGCCCGCGCGCCCGAATCGATGGCCCGCGCCCGCTATTCAGCGATGCGCGAACGCTCCGTCGGGCTAGGCGTGATGGGCTTCCACTCCTTCCTGCAGGCACGTCGGATTCCTCTGGAAGGCGTGATGGCAAAGGTCTGGAACAAGAAGGTTTTCGAGAAAGTTCGCAAGGAAGCCGATGCCGCCAGCATAAAGCTCGCAGATGAGCGCGGCGCTTGCCCCGACGCTGCGGAGTTTGGCATCAAGGAACGCTTCTCCAACAAAATGGCGATTGCACCCACCGCTTCGATCTCGATCATTTGCGGAGGGGCGTCTCCGGGTATAGAACCTTTTGCCGCCAATGCCTTTACACACAAAACCCTGTCCGGGTCATTCGCCGTGCGGAACAAGCATCTCGAAGAGTTGCTGGAGGAAAAAGGTCATAACGACGACCAGACCTGGAGCTCGATCACCATTAACGAAGGGTCCGTGCAGCACCTCGATTTCCTGACGCAAGACGAGAAGGACTGCTTCAAGACCGCCTTCGAGTTGGATCAGCGATGGCTCATTGAATTGGCTGCGGACCGGGCACCCTTCGTATGCCAGGCGCAGTCCCTGAACGTGTTCCTTCCCGCCGACGTGCATAAGCGCGATCTGCACCAGATCCACTTCCAGGCCTGGAAGAAGGGTGTGAAGTCGCTCTACTACTGCCGCTCCAAGTCGTTGCAGCGGGCGGAAAGCTCGATGGGCGACAAGGCGGGCGACAAGACCGCGCTGCCGTTCTTGGGCAAGGTCAACAGCGCCGACCGGCCGGTTGTTGAGACCGTCGCCGCCAGTACCGATTACGAGGAATGCCTGAGCTGTCAGTGAAGATCGCGCGCCCTACGGCGCGGACCTTAGATCACCTATTTGAAGAGAAGACCGACAATGTCGCTGCTTGACGCCGATCCGATTTATAAGCCTTTCAACTATCCCTGGGCCTACGAGGCCTGGCTCCAGCAACAGCGCATTCACTGGCTGCCCGAGGAAGTGCCGCTGGCCGACGACGTAAAGGACTGGCAATACACGCTGAATGATGCGGAACGCAATCTGCTCAGCCAGATATTTCGTTTCTTCACCCAGTCCGATGTCGAGGTGAACAACTGCTACATGAAGCATTACGCGCGGGTCTTCAAACCCACCGAAGTGCAAATGATGCTAGCGGCTTTCTCGAACATGGAAACGGTTCACATCGCGGCCTACTCCCACCTTCTCGACACCATCGGTATGCCAGAAACGGAGTACTCTTCCTTCCTGAAATACAAAGAAATGAAGGATAAGTACGACTACTTCCAGCAGTTCGGTGTTGAAACCAAGGAAGACATCGCCAAGACACTGGCTGTGTTCGGTGCTTTCACCGAGGGGCTTCAGCTCTTCGCTTCCTTTGCCATCCTGATGAACTTCCCACGCTTCAACAAAATGAAGGGCATGGGTCAAATCATCTCCTGGTCGGTGCGTGACGAGACACTGCACACCCACTCCATCATCCGACTTTTCCGCACCTTCATGAGCGAGAATCCGGAGGTCTGGAGCGAAGCCCTCGAAAGCGATCTTTACAAATGCTGCGAGACCATCGTGACCCACGAGGACGCCTTTATCGATCTCGCCTTCGAGCAGGGCGCCATCGAAGGGCTGACCGGCGAAGAAGTTAAACGCTACATTCGCCATATTGCCGACCGGCGCCTAGGTCAGCTCGGCCTGCAGCCGCTTTTTCATGCAGAGAAAAATCCCCTCCCCTGGCTGGACGCAATTCTCAACGGCGTTGAACACACCAACTTCTTCGAGAATCGCGCCACCGAGTACTCCAAGGCCGCAACGCAAGGGAGCTGGGAAGAGGCTTTCGCCTGATCGCTTCGTGGTTTCTTATTAACCAGAGAAAGCAAAAAGGGCCGACCCCTGATAGGAGCCGGCCCTGAGTTTTTGGTGAACGTGAGAGCCCCAAAGCTGGTCAATGAGCCAGATGCTTTTCGATGGAATCCGTTTCCGGGGGAATACCTTCAGATCACGGCATCAACGACCAGCGGTTATTGTAACGCGGGCAGCTGCCAAGATACTCGGAATCTTTGTATAGATTTGTAACACCCTGCTACTCCGCTGTTGCAACGAGGCCTTCATCGGTGCGCGGCTAAGCGCTGCGACCTTAAGCGACAAGATGCACCTGATAGTTTTAGAAGCGCACCCGCCCTTCCACCATTATGGCATGAGATTGCGCTCGCTGCGTGTCAAGCTCGGCAGGCCCTGTTCCTGACAGCTTAATGTCCGGCATTCCGAAGTTGCTGTAGGAGTAGCTGAATTCGGTTGTGAAGGATCCAACCTCGTAATGGATCCCGGCGCCCAATGTGAAGCCAACATTTAATTTGCTGTCATCGAACTTAACTTGATCGTAAGGGCCCATCGTACCGGGGGTAAGACGGGCGAAGCCGTCTGTCTCATCATAATTAAACTGGGTATTGGCGTCGGCGAATACCTTCAACCCGGGAACGATGTCGGGACTCAAGACCTGCACGCCCAAATCAACGCCCCAACTCATAGTGTCCAGCTTGCTATCGTATTGGAACGGGAAGGTCATACCGTTCGTATAGGCGGAAAACATCTCCTGCACTTTGATGTTTCCATAGCTCAGATTTATCGAAGGCTTGACGAGTCCATCTGGCGATCCATGGGCCGACGGCATGAAGTCGAATCCCAAGTAAGTCGATAATCCCAACGTAAAATCGTAATAATCCATTTCGGACATGTAATTTACGTTGTAAAGATCACCGAAGCCCGGCGCCGTGATAAATCCATTTCCGATGGGGCTAATGATCCCAAGCTGGTATCCCATTGCCGAGATATTCTGCGCCTCGAAATTATACTTATGATCGCTCGTTATGATTCCGAAATGCCCCAGGGTGTGAATACCCCAAAGATTCAGCCATGCAGCCAGCCCAAAGTGGAACTTGCTGTACTCATCGTCGATGTCGGGTACGCCAAAACTGCGATCCGTGACCGTACCGCCCAGCTCCAAGCGCAAAAATTGGGAACTCGGGCGCCAGACCCAACCGAACCCGGCACCTGCGTCGACTTGGACGCTATAATCGTCATCTGGTGCCCCAGTATGAAAAGCCGTTGCTTGCCCTGCGAACAGAGAAATCACGGGAATTGCAATTAGTGCCAACAAACGTCTCATCTTGGCCCCCAGTTATTACTTTTTTTATCTATATTTTATTATTTTATTATAATCGGTGGATGATCAAGAACGGGTTATTTGTACTTTTTTGTACTTACCTCCGGCAAACCACCTAGCGCATTGATATTTGGCGCACCCCCTCCCCATCGATACCGCTCATGAAACATCCTCCCGGTAGATGATGGTTTTCCGCCAATCCCGAATTTTTCCGGCGAGCCTGTCATTCATCACGTGATGCAAGCTCTATGAAAGCAGTGGGGCTTCTTGCTAAGCTGGTCATACCAATTGAAAAATCCCTGCTGAGACAGCAGGATAAGCGGAGCCTAGCGCCTTACTGGACCTGCGGGCTCGGCAACCTATCCAAGACAACGGCAGGAACGACAAAGACCATGACGATAAGACCAGACCCACGCTTCACCACGATCGAGCGCGAGCGCGTCGCCGATCGCGTTGCCGAGGAGCTCAAACGCCTGATCACAGGAGGCAAGCTTGCACCGGGTGAGCGCCTGCCTGGAGAACGTCAGCTAGCTGATATGATGGGCGTGTCTCGGGTCTCTGTCCGCGCGGCCTTGCAGCAATTAAAAACACAGGGCCTTGTCTTTGCCGTGCAAGGCGGTGGCACACGGATCATCGCCTCCGCCGAAGAGTTGGATAGTGCTCTCACCCACCTTGTCCAGGCCGATCTATCCAATCTGCGAGATCTGATGGAAATCCGCAGTCATCTGGAAGTCTGGGCCGCCGCCAAAGCGGCAGAGCGTGCCGATCCCGAGGATCTGGCACGCATGCACGATGCGCTGGAAGTCATGTGTGACCCTACCCGGGAACCTCATCACAAGGCGGAAGACGACTATCAGTTTCACTTGTCCATCGCCAAGGCAGCAGGAAGCGCGGTCTATCTGCATCTGATGACAGTCTTGGGCGACGTAATGGAATCGATGCTGGAGTTTCACCGCTTCACTCTCTTGGGTACTGACGAAGAGGATAACCTTCTCTTGGAGCAGCACCGCAAAATCTGCACCTCGATAGAGCAAGGCGATCCGCAGGCCGCCGCCGCCGCGATGGCCGAACACTTGGATCACATCATTAGTTGCTACGCACAGGAAGAGCAGAAAGACGGCAAACCCTCCTCCCGGCGCCTGGCAGGCTGATAGAACATGAACATCGAAACTTCGAGGCCGCCGCAGCGCGGCGCGTTGGGTAGCACGCGAGCTTGGATCGTCTGGGGGATGGGCGCCCTCACCTTCACCTACGCCTTCGTGCAGAGGGTCAGCCCTAGCGTGATGATCGACCAATTGATGGCCGACCTGATGGTCAGCGGCGCCGTCCTGGGCAACCTCACGGCATTCTACTTCTATGCCTATGCGGGATTGCAGGTGCCCGTCGGCATGATGCTCGACCGTTTTGGGCCAAGGCGCATGATCGCCGCAGCCTTGTTGCTGGCTGCGGGCGGCAGCGTGATCTTCAGTCAAGCGACGACCGTGGAGGCTGCATACCTGGGCCGACTCTTGGTCGGCATCGGTGTTGCTTTTGGCTACGTTGGGTCGCTCAAGCTCGCGACGAACTGGTTTCCGCCCAGGCGGTTTGCTTTGTTATCCGGCCTCACAATGGCCTTTGGCATGCTTGGCGGCATTCTCGGACAAAGCCCGGTGGCCGCTTTGGTCGAGTTCACGAGTTGGCGGCAAAGCATGCTTATCCTGGGCATCATCGCTGCAATACTCGCCGTGATCTTCTGGTTAGTGGTACGCGACAACCCGATACGCGAGTACAGCGCTTCAACCGAACCGGGCCCCAGCCCTCTCAAAGGTCTCGGAATTATTCTATCCAAACGCCAGAACTGGCTGCTCGCTCTGACGTCGGCTGCCATGACGGCGCCATTGCTGGCGCTGGCTGGATTCTGGGGTGTCGCTTGGTTGATGCAGATACACGACCTCACACGGGCGGAAGCCTCCGCCGTCAGTTCCATGATGTTTATTGGTTGGGGCTTTGGTTCACCGACCGCCGGCTGGCTTTCCGACCGCTTTGGGCGGCCCAAGATCATCATGCAGTGCTTTATCGGGATAGCGCTCGTCAGTCTTTCGGCCATGCTCTATCTGCCGATACCGACGGCGGCCATACTGGTTCTGCTGGCAATCTCCGGCTTTACCCTGGGTGGCATGGTTACGGGCTTTGCGATGGCGCGGTACAGCAACCCTGTCTCGGTGACCGGCGCAGCTTACGCCTTTGTAAACATGGCGGTCACCGCGACCGGTGCGTTATTCCTGCCGTTAATTGGCTGGTTGCTTGATCTCAGCTGGGATGGGGTGATGCACGAAGGCGTCCGGATTTATGATGCCACGGGCTACACGCTCGGGTTTTCGGTGTTACCTGCCTTCTTGCTCATGGGATTGCTTGCTACCCTGTGGATCAAGGAGGATCGGATCGATGAATCCTGACCTATCCGAACCCAGGACGTTTCTGCGACAGCTGTTCGCCGAAGCATTGGCGGCGGCCGATCCAGGGAAGGTCGTGCCCGCACACCTGCCGTCTAAACCCAAGGGACGCACCGTCGTCGTGGGCGCGGGCAAGGCCGCCGCGGCAATGGGGAAAGCGGTTGAGGATGCTTGGCCAGGCCCGCTCGAGGGTCTTGTTGTAACGCGCTATGGTCATGCCGTCCCCTGTCGCCACATTGAGGTCGTCGAAGCCTCGCACCCCGTACCCGATGCCGCTGGGCGCGAGGCCGCGCGGCGCATTCTAGATCTTGCGCAAGGCCTGGGCGCCGATGACCTTTTGCTCTGTCTCATATCCGGCGGTGGCTCCGCCCTACTCTCACTGCCTGCCGAGGGTTTGACGCTGGAAGATAAACAGGCGGTCAACAAGGCGCTCCTTCGCTGCGGCGCGGATATTTCCGAAATGAACTGTCTGCGCAAGCACCTCTCCGCGATCAAGGGCGGGCGTCTGGCCGCAGCCGCGCATCCGGCAAAAGTCGTCTCCCTGATCATCTCGGATGTGCCCGGTGACGACCCCGCAACCATTGCCAGCGGCCCAACCGTCGCGGATCCGACGAGTTTTTCCGACGCCCGCATAGTTCTGGAAAAATACGGCATCACGCCGCCAACCGCCGTGGCCAAACACATGGCATCAGGACAAGACGAGACGCCAAAGCCGGGCGACCCGCGGCTTGCCGACTCTGAAGTTCGCATGATTGCGGCGCCGCAGGCTTCCCTCGAAGCGGCGGCTGCCTTTGCGCGCAAAATGGGCGTAACCCCCGTCATCCTCGGTGACTCTATCGAAGGGGAGGCGCGCGAGGTTGCAAAGGTCATGGCAGGAATTGCGATGCAGGTACGCAAACACGGTCAGCCAGCCGCAGCCCCCAGCGTCCTGCTTTCAGGGGGAGAAACGACTGTGACCCTGCGCGGCAGCGGTCGTGGCGGCCGCAATGCGGAATTCCTGCTGGCCTTGGCGGTTGCAACCCAATCAACGCCTGGCATCTATGGCTTCGCGGGCGATACGGACGGCATTGATGGGACCGAGGACAACGCAGGTGCGGTCTTTGGCCCCGACAGTTTGTCCCGCGCCGACGCGATGGGGCTTAGCGCCAAAGCCCTATTGGCCAACAACGATGGTTACGGTTTTTTCGAGACGCTTGGCGACCTGATAGTGACCGGGCCAACTCTTACGAATGTGAACGATTTTCGCGCTGTCCTTATTCTGCCAGAATAATAGGCTAAAGTAGGGTTATTCACCGCAAGCGTTCGCAGGGATGTCGAATCACCACCGCGATTGACGTCCTGGTGTCGCGAAACTGAGAAAGAGGCTGCACAGACCATGCGTCGAAACCGCAAAGCCAAAATTGTCGCGACCCTTGGACCAGCCTCGTCCGATGAGGCCATGATCCGGAAACTCTTTATGGCCGGCGTCGATGTCTTTCGGCTGAACTTCAGCCACGGCAGTCACGAAGAACACAAGGCACGCTTTGACATCATTCGAAGCCTTGAGAAGGAGACCGGTCGGCCCATTGCGATCCTGGCTGACCTACAGGGCCCGAAACTCCGCGTCGGCAAGATCAAGGATGGTTCCATGACCTTGAAGCGCGGCGACAAGGTTCGTCTCGACCTGAAGGCAAAGCTTGGCGAGGACGGTGTAATTCCCCTCCCCCACAAGGAAATTTTCGCAGCCCTAGCACCTAAGGCTCCGGTCTTGATGGACGACGGCAACCTACGGCTGGAGGTCATTTCCTGCGACAACACCCATGCGATGGCAAAGGTGATAACGGGTGGCCCCCTGTCGAACCACAAGGGTGTCAATGTCCCCGGTGTCGTTATGCCGATCAGCCCGATCACGACGAAAGACCGCAAGGATTTGCGGTTCGCGCTGCAAATCGGTGTCGATTGGATTGCGCTCTCGTTTGTCCAGCGCCCCGAAGATGTTGCGGAAGCGCGGCGTCTGATTGCCGGGCGCGCCGCCATCATGATCAAGATCGAAAAGCCGCAGGCTGTCGAACGCCTTGAAGAACTGGTTGAGGTCGCAGACGCCGTCATGGTGGCCCGCGGCGATCTTGGCGTCGAGTTGCCGCCCGAAGACGTGCCTGATCGTCAGAAGGAGATCATCGAGGCCTGCCGCCTAGCAGGAAAACCGGTGGTGGTCGCGACACAGATGCTCGATTCGATGGTGGAATCGCCCGCCCCCACACGCGCCGAAGCCTCTGACGTGGCGACCGCGGTCTATGACGGCGCCGACGCCGTGATGCTGTCGGCGGAGTCTGCAGCAGGCAACTATCCGAAGCTGGCTGTGGAGATGATGGATCGCATCATCAAGCGCACCGAGCATTCCAGCTATTACCGCAAGATCATCGATGCGTTGCACCCTCAACCGGAACCAACGGCACCCGACGCGATCTCTCATGCGGCTGCCCAGGTTGCTGCGACATTGGGAGCATCGGCTATCGTCTGCTACACGACATCCGGCTCGACATCGCTGCGTGCCGGTCGCGAACGCCCGCGGGTCCCGATCCTAACCGTCACAGCCAGCCTGGAAACCGCCAGGCGTCTGGCGGTTGCCTGGGGCCTGCATTGCGTTCACACAGCCGACGCACGCAGCTTCTCGGAGATGGTGCAAAAAGCCACACGGCTTGCGGTTTCCGAAGGCTTTGCCCGAAAGGGCGACAAGTTGGTGATCACCGCGGGGGTCCCCTTTGGAACTCCAGGCGCCACAAACATCCTACGCATCGCCTGGGTCGAAGGCTAAAGCGTCACCCGGCCTGATTGGCCGCTGCGGCAATCGCGGCGGCACGCCTTGTGCGCGACGCCCGCAGACTGTCGAAACTGTAGATCGCCAGGGCGGTCCAGATGCATGCAAAGGTAATCAGATGTGCGGTGGTGAATGGCTCGCCAAACAGGAAAACCGCGACAAGTACGATGCAGGTCGGTGCCAGATACTGAAACAGTCCAATCGTGCTGAACCGCAACCGCCGGGCGCCCGATGCGTACCAAATCAGCGGCAATGCAGTTACCGGGCCCGATAGAATCAACAGGAACAAACCGGACCAGCCGGTCTCGCCGACCGTGCCCTGGCCGCCGATTTCGAGAAAGAAAATATACCCCAACGCAAAGGGCGTAAGCAGGACGGTTTCCATAAACAGCCCCTCCATCGACGCCAAGGGCGCAGTCTTTCGAATCAATCCGTAGATGCCAAAAGTGCAAGCGAGTGTGAGCGCCAACCAGGGTACGCTACCAAGCTGAAGGGTCAAGTTGATCACCCCTGTCGCCGCGATGGCGACCGCGACCATTTGGGCACGGTTCAGGCGCTCCCTTAGAACGATAAACCCCAGCATCACGTTGACCAACGGATTGATATAGTACCCTAGCGCGGCCTCGACTGCCTGTCCGCTGGAGATCGCCCAGATGTACGTGATCCAGTTCAGCGATACGAAGATTGCCGCTGCAAGCAGTACAAGGAGCGTGCGGCGCTGCCCGAGGGATCGCCGCAAGCCCGCGTATCGTCGCCAGAAGTAAAGCAGAATACCGACCAGCACCAGCGACCATACTATCCGGTGCGCCAATATCTCCAACGGCGGTATTGCCGATGCCCATTTGAAGTAAAGCGGTGTCACCAGCCCCCAAAACAGGAAAGCGCAAAGGGCGAACGCCACGCCGGTCTTACCTTCGCTTTCCATCACTTAGATTCCGGTTGCAGGTGCAGGCTGTCGTTGCAGTGCCTTATCGGAAATCGGGAAGTGAATCAGGGCCGCAAAAACACCCAAGCCAACTGAAATCCACCAGACCGGTTCGTAACTGCCGTAAAAATCAAAAGAGATGCCGCCCAGCCACGCACCAAGGAAAGCGCCGATCTGGTGACTCAACATCACTAGCCCAAACAACGTGCTCATGTAGCGCGACCCAAAAATGTCACTTACTACCCCCCCTGTCAGCGGCACGGTGGACAACCACAGCAGACCGAAACTGGCGGAGAACAGCCAAACTGCGATCTCGGTCTTGGGTCCCAGTATGAAGAGGGCTATCACGACGGCCCGAGCGAGATAGATACCCGATAAAAGGTTCTTTTTCCGATACTTACCCCCCAGAACACCCGCCAGCAGCCCGCCGATGATATTAAAGAAGCCAATCAACCCCAACGCGGTCGCGCCGATCATGCCGGTCAGATTACAAGTCAACAGATATCCCGGTAGATGAGTGGCGACGAAGGCAACGTGAAAACCGCACACAAAAAAGCCAATGGTGAGAAGCTGATAACCTCGATGCCGTCCGGCCTCGCTGATCGCAGCCTTCAATGAGGATGGGCCGTGCTCAGCCTGGTGGCTTCCCGCGCGCCCCTTCAAAGCCGCAGCCATCGGCACAATCAATAGCGCCAATGCAGCAAGCACCAAAAGCGCCCCAAACCATTCCAGGCTGCCGATCAACTGCTGGGTAAATGGCAGCAGCACAAACTGACCGGCCGATCCGCCGGCAGAGGCAAATCCCAGTGCTCTCGCGCGCGTTTCCGGCGGCGTCAAACGTGCCACGGCACCCAGCACCATTGGGAACCCGCAGGCGGCGACAGCCATTCCGACGAGGATGCCGCCACCGAAATGTACGCCGGCTTCGTTACCCATGAAGGCCATCGTCGCCAAGCCGACAGCATAAAGCAGACCGCCGCCAACCAGCATACGCGCGGTGCCGAAGCGATCCGACATGGCCGCCATGATCGGTGTTGCCAGACCCCAAAGAAGATTCTGGACCGCCACCGCCAGAGAGAAACTGCCAACGGAAATACCAATCGACTCGTTCATCGGTGTGATGAACAAACCGAATGTCTGGCGGATACCCATGTTGAGGCTCAGGACAACGCCTGCGCAAAGAATCACGACAAGTGGTGTCCGCCAGGAAGACTTGCTGCCATCTACTATGTTCATCGCCGCATTCTAGAATGCAAATGGATGCGCGCCACCTGTTTCATCAGCATAGGGGGGCTGCAGGAAGAACAGGGCTAAGGCAAATCATGCCTCGCTAGATACGGTTCTTGTCGAGCTGCTTGGCGAGCGTTTCAATATTGTACTTCACGCCTTCCATGTGCGGGTTCACCGCCAGTGCCGCCTTGAAAGCCTCAAGCGCCAGGTCGGGCCTGTCGAGCTGCAGGTAAACTAGCCCCTGGCCGGACAAAGCTCCGAAATGCCGGGGCTCCAGCGCCAGGGTTCGCCGGATATCCGACAATGAGCCTTCGTAATCGCCCAACAGGTAAAGCACGGTTGCACGCTTGTTCCATCCCTCCGCGAAACTGGGCTCCAGTTCTACGATCTTCTGGAATGCTATTAGGGCGCCCGCATAGTCTTCACGCGCAATGGCTTGGCTCCCGGTTCGCATGAGGATAGAGACGGCACCATTATTGCTGTCGGACCAGATACGCCAGATTTCAAACTCGATCTGTTTGGCTTGATTCGCGTCCAGCTTCGCCTGCAGTTCCTCGAACAAGCCGACAAGACGCGAATCTGTCTGGTCCGCTTGAAGCGGCCCGGTCGTCCAAAACATCACGAATGCAAGCAGCAAAAACACCTTTCGCATGGCGTCAAGTATGGCGCAGCTTTGAAAAAAGGTAAAAGGCCGCTTCAAGTTCGAGCGCGCCATCGCTACCTTCAAGAGATCATAACTCCGTGACAAGAGGACAACATATGCCGAAGGCCACTCCCTATTTCTCGCAGGATTACGATGAGGCCCGAGCCAAGTTCAAGGATGCGACCAAGGCGGCGGGCGGCACGATGGAGCGCTTTTTGAACGAGGCCGAGCGGGGTCTGAAGGGCGAAGAGCTTTCGACCGATGTTGCTTGGCATGGACCTAAAGATGCCGAAGCGGTGCTTGTAACCATCTCGGGAACGCATGGCGCGGAGGGCTTCTGCGGGTCCGGTGTTCAGATTGGCTGGCTTGAGAGCGGGCTGATTGAAGAGATGCCGGCGGATACGGCATTGCTGCAGATTCATGCCATCAACCCTTACGGCTTTTCATGGATTCGCCGGGTGACGGAAGACAACGTCGATCTCAACCGAAACTTTTTGGATCATGCCGCCGGAAACTGGCCGGAAAACCCAGGGTACAATGAACTGGCAGAAGTCATCTGCCCAAAGGAGTGGGACGACGCCACCATTGCCAGCGCCAATGCCGTGTTGCTGGCCTATGCCGATGAGCATGGCGCAACCGCCCTGCAAAGCGCGATCTCCGGCGGTCAGTATAATCATGCGGACGGCATTTTTTACGGCGGGCGGCATGATACCTGGTCGAAAGTCACCCTGAACAGAATTCTGGATCGCTATCTCGGCAAAGCCAAACGCGTGGCCTTGATCGATTACCATACCGGTCTGGGGCCGCGCGGCTACGGCGAACGCATCTGCGTTCATAAGCCCGGGTCGCCCGGAATTCAGCGCGCCGAAGCCTTCTATGACAGGGATATCACCTCACCCTACCTGGGCAGTTCATCGTCGGTTCCCTTGCATGGCGTTAACTTGCTGGGGATCGAAGCGACCCTTCCGCACGCTGAGTTAACCGCGGTCGCCTTGGAGTACGGCACGCGACCGACTCTTGAGGTCAAGCACGCCCTGCGCGCCGATAACTGGCTGCATCTCCATGGAGAGATCGATAGCAAGAAGGGCCAGGCCATCAAGGAAGACATCCGTGCGGCCTTCTATCAAGACGCCGATGACTGGAAAACCATGATCTGGGAACGTGGGGTGGAAACACAGCGCATGGCCCTCAAAGGCCTTTGGTCTTGACGGTTTTTTTGTGCTGCTTAGCCGACGTTCACGCTTCTACCGCCCGCTCGCCTGCGAAGAGCTGACGCTTTCTGTTTGAGCGGCACCTGGCGCGGTGTGCCCGGTCGCCCAGCGCATCAGCATGGGCGAGGTGCGCAGCAAACCGACAAAGCGTTTCTTTGCAGACATCGGAACCGTCGCACGGCGGCCCATGCGGTAGATGATGAACAGAATGAGCGAGCCATGCAGGACCGTCATGTACAGGAAGAAATAGGAAGGCGCCGCCACCTCCAGCACCCAGGCGGCCAGGGTCGGCCCGACAATTGCCCCGGCTGAATAGAATAGCATTAAGGTCGCCGAGAGATCGATAAAGTCTTCGGGCTCCGCGAAATCGTTGGCATGGGCAACGGACAAGGAATAGAGCGGACTGGAAAAAGCACCGAACATGAATGCGCCGACCATCAGCGCCATTTCGCTGCTATCCGCAAAGACCGTCATGTAAAGCCCGGACAACGCTGCCAAGCCCGTGGTCAGCATCAGCACGCCGCGTCGGTTCATGCGGTCTGACAGCCAACCCAAAGGATACTGAGTAACAGCGCCCCCGACGATCCCAAGACTCATGAAAGTAGCGACCTGGGCTACAGCTAGCCCCATCTCCTGGGCATAAAGCGGGCCCACCATGCGAAAGGCCGAATTGGTCAGGCCAATCGTCACGCAGCCGATCGACGCGAGCGGCGAAATCATATAGCTGCGGCGGATATTGAGCGTCGCTGAGGTTGGTACCGGTGGCGTTTTCTGCCGCGACAACGTAAGTGGCAAAAGCGAGAGGCAGTAGATCATTGCCACCACGGCGAAGATATCGAATCCAACGGCGCCAACCCACGGCAAAACAAACTGTCCGCTGGTCACGAACAGCAAATCGACAATCCGGTATATGCTCAGGATCCGACCCCGATCACCCCTTTCGGATTGTGCGTTCAACCAGGACTCCACGATCGATAGCAGGCCGGAAAAACAGATGCCCATGATCATGCGGACCACGAGCCAGACAACGGGGTGAATGACCAATACCATCAGCAATGCGCCGATGGCGCAAAGGGCGCAGAAGGCCGCGAAAACTCTGATATGCCCCGCGCGGCGTATCAGCCAGGGAACAAAGAGGCAGCCGGCGCCAAAGCCGATGAAATAGGCGGTGCCCACATAGCCAACAAAAGAGGGCCCGAAACCCTCCAGGTTCGCGCGCACGGCCACGAGGGTGCCAAAGAGCCCGTTGCCGCCCAAAAGTATGCCGGCAGAGAACAGAAGCGGTGCAAAATTCCACGCTCGGCTCAATACACCGAGTGGTCTAACCGTAGGCTCCAAACCAGCCACCTTTGAGCACGGCGGACCGACGGGTCCGGCTTCCTGCGCTCATCTTAAAACCCTTACTCCGCAGCGTGTAAAGGGGCAGCAGGTTCAATCTTGCCAGAAAGGTTGTTTCGCAATTCCTCCGGCAGCGGTCCGCCGGTCGCCCAATCAAGAAGAACAGCGGTATGAACGATGGGCAGGACCGATCCGCTGGCGATCTGAGTCATGCATCCGATGTTTCCGGCAGCCACTAAGTCGGCGCCGGTACTTTCGATGTTCGCGATCTTGCGCGCCTTGAGCTTCCCGGCAAGTTCGGGCTGCAATATGTTGTAGGTTCCCGCGGACCCACAGCACAGATGGCTTTCCGGTACTTCCTTCACGGCAAAGCCGGCCGACCTGAGCAACGCTCGTGGCGGTTCGCTTAGTTGCTGGCCGTGTTGCATGGAACAAGCCGAGTGATAGGCCAGTGTCAAAGACCCGGTATCGATCACCGGCGCCATCAAGCCGAACTCATGAAGAAACTCGGTGATATCCTTCGTGATCGCCGAGACTTTTGCCCCCCGCTCTGCCCACGCGGGATCGGAGCGCAACATGAAGCCGTAGTCTTTGACGGTGGTGCCACAACCTGACGCGTTGATGATAATTGCGTCCAGCCCATCGCCCGCCATTTCCCGAGACCAGGCGGCGACGTTCGCTTTCACCGAAGCGAAAGCTTGCTCTTCCTTGCCCATATGATGGGTCAGCGCGCCGCAGCAACCGGCACCATTGGCGATCACCACCTCGACTCCATGACGGCGCAAAAGACGAACCGTCGCCTCATTGATCCCCGGAGCCAACACCTGCTGGGCGCAGCCGCTCAGCATCGCCACACGCGCCCGGCGCGTCCCCTCGGCCGGGAAGACCTGAGGCCGGTCAACTGGAGAAGCCGCAGGAACACGGGCCGGCGCAAGCGCCAGCATCGCGCCGAGACGCTGAGGTAGGAGCTTTGCCAAGGGACGCGCAAGCGGCCGGGCTAGCGACGCCGCTTTCAGCGCTAACCGAAAACGACTGGGGTAAGGCAGAAGCTTGGCCAACAGGTCACGCAACAAACGATCCATCAGAGGCCGCCGATAGGTTTCCTCAATATGACCGCGGGCTTGATCGACAAGGTGCATGTAATGCACACCCGAGGGACAGGTGGTCATGCAGGACAAACAGGAGAGGCAGCGATCGATGTGCTTGACGGTCTTTTCGTCGGCGGGCCGGTCCTTTTCCAGCATGTCCTTGATCAGGTAAATGCGGCCGCGCGGACTGTCCAGTTCATCCCCCAGCAGCACGTAGGTCGGACAGGTTGCCGTGCAGAAACCGCAATGTACGCAGGATCGCAGAATGCTGTTCGCCTCGGCGATATCCGGGTCGGCTAGCTGTGCCAGAGTAAAGTTCGTTTGCATGGCGGCTTCTCCTTGGACGCCTGTCGTTCAGCTTCCGGCGCGCATACGGCCAGGATTGAGAATACCCACTGGATCAAAAGCTTCCTTGACCCGGTGGGACAGCGCCGCCATCGCCGGATCCTGAGGTTGGAAGACCTCTATCCCGGCACGCAAGTTATCGGGTGCGCGCAGCAACGTTGCGTGACCGCCTCCGGCTGCCGCAATCGCCGAACGAATCACCGCAGCCGCACAGTCGCCCTCGGCAGGCGTTGCCAGCAACAGCAAGCCACCACCCCAATCGAAGAAATGCTCGGCAGCGACTTGCGCAGTTATTGCCGCGGCTACTGCCGGACCGGCTTGCGGCGCGACGGAAATTCGCCAAACTGCCCGCTCGTCACCGACGAAGGGCTTGATATCTCTTACCTCGCGCCAAAAGCTATTGCTGTTATGACTGTGCAGCTCTTCGGTCGAACCAAGGTCGGCCAAGAGGTCTCGCAGCGCCTGGCAGCGGTGCGCGACCGAACCCGCAGGCCCTTCCACGCGAACCGCCGCCACGCCGCCGTCGCTGTCACGAACATAGCCCACGCCGGAGCAAGCCGCGATAACCTGCGGCAGATGGGCAGCGGCGGAGACCTCATGCGACGAGGTCAGGGCCCGTGTCATCGCCAGCAACCCCGCAGCATCGTCAAGGCCCCGGACCAGCACTGTTCTTGTCTTCTCGGGGACTGGGAGGACTTTCACCGTGACATCGGTCATGACGGCGAGGGTCCCGTAAGACCCTGCCAAAACCTTACAGAGATCGTAACCGGTGACGTTCTTGACCACGCGTCCGCCAGTCTTAAAGAGTGTTCCCCGCCCGGAATAGGCGCTGGCGCCCAGGAAGTGATCACGAGCGGCACCAGCCTTAATGCGACGGGGTCCAGACAGGTTGCAGGCTAGAACCCCACCTATGCTGGCCTGTCCCTCTTCACCACCCAAAAGAGGCCCAAGATCGCAAGGCTCGAAAGCCAGCTCCTGTTTTTTCTCAGCAATCGCAGCTTGGATTTCCGCCAGTGAGGTCCCGGCCCTTGCTTGTAAGACCAACTCCTCTGGCTCGTACAGCGTGATGCCCGACAACGCGGAAAGATCAAGGCTGTGGGCGGCCTGCGTGACGCGGCCGAGCTTGCGCTTGCTACCCCGCCCGATAACCTCAACCGGCTGTTCCTCGGCCAAGGCCCAGGACAAAAGCTCCGCGACCTGTGTATCGCTTTCGGGACGAAAGGTTTCGGTCATACCGCCGTTCTCCTAGAAACGCGGCAGGTCGGGGAATCGAACCTGACCTCTGCTAATGTGTACACGGCCAAGCTCCGCACAGCGGTGCAACTGGGGAAATACTTTTCCGGGATTGAGCAACGAATCCGGATCAAAGGCGCATTTGACCCGCTGCTGCTGTTTGAGATCCTCTTCGCTGAACATCGTGCCCATCAAGTCACGCTTCTCGACGCCAACTCCGTGCTCGCCCGTCAGCACGCCGCCAACCTCGACGCAGAGCTTCAGAATCTCAGCGCCCATCTCTTCGCAGCGTTCGAGCTCTCCCGGCTTGTTGGCATCATAGAGAATAAGCGGATGGAGGTTGCCATCCCCGGCGTGGAAAACATTAGCCACGGCCAGGCCGTACTCCTTGCTGAGTTCACCCATGCGATTCAATACGACCGGCAATTGGTGCCGGGGAATGGTGCCATCCATACAATAATAGTCCGGCGAGATACGCCCCACGGCGGGAAAAGCATTCTTGCGCCCGGCCCAAAGCAGCAAGCGTTCCGCCTCACTCTCGGAGACCCGCATAGTGACCGATCCCGCGGCTTGGGCAATGGCGGACACCCGGCCGATCAACTCATCGACCTCGGTCTCAGGGCCGTCGAGTTCGATCAACACTAAAGCTTCGACATCCAGGGGGTAGCCAGCCTTGACGAAAGCTTCGACCGCATGAATAGCGGGCTTATCCATCATCTCCATGCCGCCGGGTATGATACCCTCGGCGATGACCCGACCGACGCAGTTACCGGCGGCATCGTTACTCTGGAACCCGAGCAGCACGGCGCGCGCCGTCTCCGGCTTCTTCAGGATTCGCACGGTCACTTCGGTGATGACGCAGAGCAGGCCCTCTGACCCGGTTAACAAGCCCAAAAGATCATAGCCATCAGAATCCAGATGCTTGCCACCGAGGCGAAGTACGGTGCCATCGATCAACACCACCTCAAGGCCCAGCAGGTTATTCGTCGTGACCCCGTACTTGAGGCAGTGAACACCGCCGGAGTTTTCCGCGACGTTGCCACCAATCGTGCAGGCGATCTGGCTTGACGGGTCTGGCGCATAGTAGAAGCCCGCATGTTCGACCGCTTTGGTGATGCCGAGGTTAGTGACTCCCGGTTGCGCCCGCACCGCTCGATTGTCGGTATCGATCTCCAGTATCCGATTGAACTTACCCAGACCCAGGGTAATGGCGTCAGCCAACGGCAAAGCGCCGCCGGACAACCCCGTGCCGGCACCGCGCGGCACAATCTTGATGCCCTCCCGGTGGCAATAGGCCATCACTTTGCTGACCTGCTCCGTGGTCTCCGGCAACGCGACGATCAAGGGTAGTTGCCGATAAGCCGTCAAGCCGTCGCTCTCGTAAGCGCGCAACTCTTCTTCCGCCGTGATGACGCACTCGCCCGGCAAAATTTTCTGCAAGGCAGAAACGATCTCCCGCCGACGGGCAATAACGGCCTGATCTGCCTCTGGCATCTGCATCGCGCGTCTCCTCGCTAGTCACAACCTGCGGACTCTTGATGGCCGACAAATTGGTATTACCACTTTGTATAACTATGTGCGAAGGAAAGGCTTAGGTCAATCCTTGAGCCACCGGGAAACCGGCAAGAATCGGGCAAGTTGGGCCAGACAAACGAAAACCGCGCCGCCCGTTTAGGGGCAGCGCGGTTTTCAAAACTCTCCCACACATCCGGGGCGAACCCGGAGGCGCGGTAACTCTCGCCTCAGCCCTGGCGGGCTTTGAAGCGCGGGTGCTTCTTGTTGATCACGTAGATGCGTCCACGGCGCCGAACGGTACGGCAGCCCTTTTCCCGCAGCTTCGCGGTCCGGAGCGAGTTACGAATCTTCATCGTCCGATCCTCAATCAAATGTGCAAGGCCCCACTGTCGGGGACCTACGCTTGAATCCAAGGCCTCTGTAGCGAGCCGGGAAAATAGGCGTGCGGCCCGGCCTTGTCAACCGGCCCGCACGCACTTGGCTCGCTTTTAGTTCTTTTCCTTGTCCACCAGCTTGTTGGCCGCAATCCAAGGCATCATCGCACGCAGCTTGGCACCCACCTGCTCTACCGAATGCTCGGCATTGCGACGACGAATCGCCTTGAAGGAAGGCTGACCGGCTTTGCACTCCTGCACCCAGTCACGGGTGAAGCGGCCTTCCTGAATATCATTCAGAACGCGCTTCATTTCAGCCTTGGTCTCGTCAGTGATGATGCGAGGCCCGGTCTTGTAGTCACCGTACTCGGCCGTATTGGAGATCGAATAACGCATGTTGGCGAGGCCGCCCTCATACATCAGGTCGACGATCAGCTTCACTTCGTGCAGACACTCGAAATAAGCCATCTCGGGCGCGTAACCGGCGTCCACAAGCGTCTCATAACCAGCCGTGATCAGCGCCGAAAGGCCACCGCAGAGCACAACCTGCTCGCCGAACAGGTCGGTTTCGCATTCTTCGCGGAAGCTCGTTTCGATGATGCCTGCGCGGCCACCGCCGATAGCAGAGGCGTAGGACAGACCCAGATCATGGGCATTGCCGCTGGAGTCCTGATCGACTGCGATCAGGCAAGGTACGCCGCCGCCGCGCAGATACTCGGAACGAACCGTGTGGCCGGGGCCCTTGGGTGCGATCATCAGCACGTCAAGGTCGCTGCGCGCCTCAATCAGCTTGAAATGAATGTTGAGCCCGTGCGCGAAAAGCAGCGCGGCACCCTTCTTCATATTGGCTTCCAGGTCGTCGCGGTAGAGATCGGCCTGCATCTCATCCGGCGTCAGAATCATCATGACGTCGGCCCAGGCTGCAGCCTCAGCGGGCGGCATGACCTTAAAACCAGCGGCTTCAGCCTTCTTGGCAGTCGCCGAGCCGGCGCGCAAGGAAACCCGGACATCCTTAACGCCGCTATCGCGCAGGTTCATGGCATGAGCGTGCCCCTGGCTGCCGTAACCTACAACGGCGACCTTCTTGTCTTTGATCAAATTCACATCGGCGTCGCGGTCGTAGAAAACGCGCATGACCCTTTCCTTTCCCTCCCGGAATATGAACGTGAGGCCCGATGCCTTCACGAAAAGCGCTGTTGTTCTAAGGAATGCGGGCCCCTAAGGCAACAGAAGTTATGCGATAGCTGCCATTCGCGAAAGAAAGGTGCCTTGCCCGCGGCTTTAAGTTTGTATTCGAGTCCCTCACGAATTAGCAAAACACCAAGGAGAAATCTGTCCCATGCTGCCCGCTTTTCTCACGATTTTTCTAACGGTATTCCTGGCCGAACTTGGCGACAAGACCCAGCTTGCGACCCTCCTGTTTGCAACAGAAGAAAACCGATCGCCCTGGTTGGTGTTCGCCGCCGCCGCCCTGGCGCTGGTCGCATCCACCGGATTGGCGGTCCTTCTCGGTAGCATGGCGGAGCGGCATCTAAGCGCACTACCCCTCAAGCTGATCGCTGGTGTCGGCTTCATGGTGATCGGCGCCTGGACGCTCTGGGGGCATTTCCAAAGCGCCTGAACCAGATATCGACAGCAAGACCTGGAACTAGCTCTGCGGCCCTTGCCTGCCGTGCAGGATTTCAGGGCCCCGCGCCATGGCGACCACACCGGTCCGGGCGATCTCAATGCTACCCAACGAGGTCATCAGGTCGATAAAGCGGTCGATCTTATCGCTCCTGTGATGCACCTGAAAGACGAAGTGATCCAAACCAGCGTCCACGACCTCAGCTTTAAAAATATCCGCGATCCGCAGGCATTCGACACGCTTTTCGCCTGTAGAGCGAACCTTGACCAGCGCCAATTCCCGCTCAATGTAGGGGCCTTCCTTGGTAAGGTCGCGAACCTCGTGGACCGGAACCAACCGATCAAGCTGCGCTTTGATCTGCGCCAGCACCATGGGCGTTCCCGACGTGACGACGTTAATGCGTGACAAACCCTTGTCGCGATCGACGACGGTCACCGTCAGACTTTCAATATTATAGCCGCGACCTGAGAACAGGCCGATCACCCGCGCAAGAACGCCTGGCTCGTTATCCACCAGGACAGCCATTATGCGATATTCAATCGTCGTTTCCTTCGGCGCCATCGCCTGTAGGTTCCTTCTTGTACTCGCTTATTACGCCGTTCCGAAAATCTGTGTGCCCGAGCGAGGCTTAGACCAGAACCATACCTTCCTCGGAAATAGGCTTGCTCGCCTTATCGTCCGGCCCCAGCAGCATCTCGTAATGCGCGGCGCCGGAGGGGATCATCGGGAAGCAGTTCTCGTCGCGCGCCACCAGGCAATCGAAAATGACCGGCTTATCACAGGCGAGCATTTCCAAGATTTTACCGTCCAGTTCCTCCGGTTTCTCGCAACGGATGCCGACGGCTCCAAAGGCTTCGGCTAACTTCACGAAATCGGGCAGCGATTCCATATAGCTTTCCGAATAGCGCTCGCCGTGCAGCAATTCCTGCCACTGGCGCACCATGCCCATGTACTGGTTGTTGACGACAAAGACCTTCACGGGCAGACCGTACTGCATGACGGTGGACAGCTCCTGAATATTCATCAGGAACGACGCCTCGCCTGCCACATCGATCACCAGGGATTCCGGATGGGCCACCTGCACGCCAATGGCGGCGGGGAAGCCGTAACCCATCGTACCCAAACCGCCGGATGTCATCCAACGGTTCGGCTCGTCGAAGCGGAAGAACTGCGCCGCCCACATCTGGTGTTGTCCGACCTCGGTGGTGATGTAGACGTCACGGTCTTTCGTCAGCTCATGCAGACGCTGGATGGCGTACTGTGGCTTGATAATCGGCCCCTTCTGCTCATAGCGCAGGCAGTCCCGGGCGCGCCACTCCGCAATCTGCTTCCACCAGACCTTAGACGCCTTCGCATCGAGTTTGTGATTGCCGGCATTCCAAGCGGTCAGCATTGCTTCCAGGGTGCGGCCCACATCACCCACCACCGGAATATCCACCATCACGTTCTTGTTGATGGAGCTTGGATCGATATCAATGTGAATCTTGATGGAGTTGGGCGAGAACTCGTCCAGTCGTCCCGTCACCCGGTCATCGAAACGCGCACCGACGGCAATCATGACGTCACAGGAATGCATCGCCAGATTGGCTTCATATGTGCCGTGCATGCCCAGCATGCCCAGGAACTGTTCGTCGTTGCCCGGGAAAGAACCAAGGCCCATTAGGGTATTGGTAATCGGCATGCCGGTCATCTTGACGAAGCGAGCCAGCAGTTCACAGGCGCGCGGTCCGGAATTAATGACGCCGCCGCCTGCATAAACGATCGGACGTTTTGCCTTTGAAATGGCCTCAATGGCCGCTGCCACTCGTGCGGCATCGGGTTCCATCTGCGGGCGATAACTACGGCGCTCAACATTCTCCGGGCCGATGTAATTGCCGAGAGTCTGAAGGATATCTTTCGGCAGATCGACGACCACCGGGCCGGGACGACCGGCTTGTGCCACATAAAAGGCCTCATGCAGAACGCGCGGCAGATCCTCGATCGTTTTCACCAAGTAATTGTGTTTGGTGCAGGGGCGCGTGATGCCGGTGGTATCGGCCTCCTGGAACGCATCATTGCCAATCAGGTGCGTCGGCACCTGCCCCGTCAAACAAACCAGCGGCACGGAATCCATCAATGCATCGGTCAAGCCGGTCACTGCATTGGTTGCACCGGGACCTGAGGTCACCAACACAACACCGACTTTGTCGCTCGAGCGGGCATACCCTTCGGCTGCATGGACGCAGCCTTGCTCGTGACGGCAGAGGATATGGCGCACGGCATTTTGCTTGAAGAACTCGTCATAGATCGGCAGGACAGCGCCGCCAGGATAGCCAAATACGTGCTCAACACCTTGATCCGCCAAGGCTTTCAGCACCATTGCTGCTCCCGTCATTCGTTCCTGCGCCATCGTTCCGTTCCCTATGTGACAAAGTGAACCCGGCCACGTGGCCGGGCGCTAACCTCAAGCAAAGATTGAGTCATCGACCCCGATCCTGCGGGGAGCCGCCAAACTAGTCCCAAGATGTTTATTCGGTCAATAGGGACTCGCGAATTTTCGTAAAGATTTTTTGCGTGTGGCTTTCTGAATATTGCTCAGTTAGCAAAAGGCGCCCCTCACCCTCCAGGCCCACCTGGGTCCGCAACCAGGTCGCTTGACGCTTTGCGTAGCGCCTTGTTGCCGCCTGTGCTTGCGTCGTCGCATCACTCAGCGACAATGCCCCGCCCAGGTACGCACCAAGCTCGCGGACCCCGATGGCTTTCATGACCGGTAGATTGGCCGGCAAGTTCCGCGCCAATAGTGCACCGACCTCCTCAAGTGCGCCGTGGGCGAGCATCATCTCAAAGCGCTCATCGCAGCGCGTCCGAAGGACTTCGCGCGGCGGCATGAGCACCACGATCATGAATCGGTAGGGTGCCGGATCGCCAGATGGCAGAGCCTGCCATGCTGCCAGGGAGCGCCCTGTAGCCTCCAGCACGGACCAGGCACGCAGCATACGTTGCGGGTCGCTAGCACGAAGGCGCGCGCCCATTTCCGGGTCCTTTTCAGTCAGGGCTGCGTGAAAGGCCGCGTTGCCGAGCCGCGTCAGTTCCCCCGCCGCCGCCTCCCGAACCGCGATAGGCACCGTCGGAACAGGGGCGAGCCCTTCTACTAGAGCCTTGATATAAAGGCCGCTGCCGCCGCAGAGGATCGGCAGTCGGCCCTGCGCCCTGGCCTCCGCCATCTGCTCAAGCGCCAAACCGCGCCACAGGCCCGCCGAAGCGGCTTGTCGCGCTTCCAGCACACCATATAGCCGATGCGGCGCGCGCGATTCATCGGCGGCATCCGGTCGCGCTGATAGCACGCGCAGGTCACGGTAAAGCTGCAAGGCATCCGCGTTGATGACCGTACCGTCGAGGGCTTCCGCCAGATCAAGCGCGAGCGCCGACTTACCGCTTGCGGTCGGGCCGGCCACAATGAGCGCGGGCGGGCGGCGATCCTGCGTTGGCTTTTTCGGCTGCTTAGCCGTCATCTCTCACTTGCTCCAGAACCCGGCAGCGGCTATCTAGCGCGGCCATGGACAATGTACTGACCCTTCTTGGAACGCCACTGGCCGAATGGCAAGTCTCCGCCGTGGCCGAGGCGCTTGAAATCAACAACGATCAAATCGTCTGGCTGGCCGAAGGGCAAGCGGCCGATCTTTTCTTCGAGCACATCGAGCCCGAAGAGGCGGAGGCCGACGCCCGAAGAATACTGGAGGATTCCGAGGTTGATATGGCCGCCCAACCGGTGCCGGGACGCCGGAAGCGGCTGCTGATTGCCGATATGGAATCGACCATCATCGAAGAGGAAATGCTCGACGAACTCGCGGAAATGGCGGGGCTTGGCGATGCCATCGCCGAAATTACGGCGCGGTCCATGAGCGGAGAGTTGGATTTCGAGCAATCATTGAAGCAGCGTGTTGCGCTGCTGGAAGGTTTGCCGCTATCGCTGTTGGAAGAGGCGGCAGAGCTGATGACGGTTAATCCGGGCGGCCGTCGACTCGTGCAAACTATGCGTCAGCACGGTGCTTACACAATGTTGGTCTCCGGCGGGTTCAAAGTATTCACCGATCGAGTCCACGAGGCTTTGGGTTTTCACGAGTCGCGCGCCAACGATTTGCTGCACAGCGGCGCGCTTCTGACCGGCAGCGTGCGCGACCCCGTTTTGGATCGCAACGCGAAGTTAACCGCAATGCGTGAAGCCTGTAGCGAACATCATCTGCAACTTTCCGAGGCGGTTGCGGTCGGTGACGGCGCGAACGATCTGGCGATGGTAACCTCAGCGGGCATGGGCGTTGCCTACCGCGGCAAGGCGATTTTGCGCGAAGCGGCAAGATTCAAACTCGACCATTTCGATTTGACCGGGCTTCTCTACTATCAAGGCTACAAGGCGTCGGATATTCGGGATTAACAGAGGCCCCGATCAGAAAACATCAAGCTGGCTGCCTGGCTCGGGCGTTTGGGTGAAGCGCCCGGCAAATGCCAGCAGTGTCTCGTCGCCTCCCTGTTGTGCCATCAGCGAGAGCCCCATCGGCAAACCGCCAACTTGCGCCACCGGCAGGCTGATCTGCGGTGTACGGGCCAAGGGAGACGCACAGGAGATGCGCAAGGTGTTCAATCGCCATTCGCCCAGTGAGTCTATCGGTTGATCCAAGCGCGGAGCCGGACCCAGGGCGCTGGGTAGGCAAAGCAACGCACCCTCGTGAAGCAGCTCGCTCAACCATTCGGTATAAACAACACGTTGCTTTTCAGCTGCCTGGACTTGCACATCGGTTACCGCGGCGGCTTGGTGGAAACGTTCGGCGACGTCGGGGCTGATATCCTCCCAGTGCCGGGTGACCCAACCTCCCTGCGCCGTCCAGGCCTCGCGCGCCTGAATAAGGCGGAAGACCTCCCGAAGGTTCTCCAGGTTGCCCATTGGTCCCGCGAGATTTATCGCCGTCACACTCCCGAAGCGGTCCTTCAAGCGTTTTACCTGAGGGTCGAGCGCGGTCCGTACCGCCGGGTCCAACAAGGCAAAGGCATCTTCGGCCAACAGCAGGCGGCGTGGTTCAAAGGACGCGACTGCCTCGCGATTCAAGAGCAAGGCGGCGATACGCGCCAGCAGGGCGGCGTCACGGGCGAACCAGCCTACTGTATCGAAGCTGGGGGCGAGCGGTACGACGCCTACTAGAGGCACGCGGCCATGCGTCGGGCGCAGACCGAAAAGACCGCAATAGCTGGCCGGCACCCTGACTGAGCCGCCTGTATCGCTGCCCAAGGCAAAATCGCAGAGGCCACCGGCGACAGCCGCTGCCGATCCGCTGGAGGAACCGCCAGTCACTCGGCCCGGCGCTTCCGAATTAGTTGGCGCACCGTAATGGCCATTGATCCCATTCATGCCATAAGCGAATTCATCGGTGATGGTTTTGCCGATTAATCGCGCGCCGGCCGACAGGAGACGTGCAACAGACGCGGCGTGTGCGGATGCCTCCGGATGATCACGACGAAAAGCCGGATTTCCTGCACTGGTCGCCTGCCCGGCGACGTCAAACAGGTCCTTGACGGCAAAAGTCAAACCGGCAAGCGGCCCGACCTCGGTTTCCTGCAGACTGAACAAGCCGTCCGGCATAAAGGCGCCCAGGGGATCTTGCATCACAACTCTTTCTTCAATCCTAAACGCGGCCGCACCAGCAGTGTCTAGCGGGCCACACGAGCCAGAACCCTTTGCACGACGGAATCCGGCAATGCAGGGACGAAGTTGCTGTCTCGTCCAGTCATGTCCTCGTTGACGAAGATGCTGTCCAGGATTGCTTCGTCACTGGCCTCGACCACCGCTTCGAACAACGGGTCGAGGCTGTCGTTTGCCAAATAGGTTGCCGTCGCAAAGCCGTCTCTAACCGCGGCCGCTTGGGCATTGGCGGTCGAAAACGCCAGGAAAATATCACCAGAACCGTTGTGCGAAATACTGCCCGAGCGCGCCATACCAAGCCCGACGCGCTGAGCCAGACGGCGTAACTGATGGGGCAACAAAGGCGCATCCGTCGCGACGACGCCGATGATAGAACCCGCGGGCTTTCCACGGAGCTCGTCGCTGCAATCCAGTTCCAAACCGATCGGCACCCCACAAACCACAAGCTCACGACGACGACCGAAGTTCGCTTGCACGAAGACGCCCAGGTTGTAGTCGGCGCCACAAACCCGCACCCGGCGCGATGCGCTGCCGCTACCGCCCTTGTAGCCGTAACAAATCATGCCTGTGCCGCCCCCTAGGCTGCCCATCGGCAAGACGCCTGAGGAAGCTGCGTCCAGAGCCGCCATCGCATGCTCCGGGCGGACATGAAAACCGTTGATATCATTCAACTCGCCATCATAGGTCTCGCCCACTACTGGTAGACCCCAAGCGGTCAGGCGTTTGTGTCCCTGCTGCAATCCCCAGCGCAGCACCCCTTCGTGGACGGCACCCACGGAATGCGTATTGGTGATGGCGATCGGCCCTTCCAACAGCCCGCCTTCAGCAATCCAGTGGCAGCCGCTTAACTCACCGTTGCCGTTCAGCGAATGGTAGGCTGCGAAGACGGGCGTCCCAACAGCCTTCAGACCGCGCGGCAGGATGGCGGTGACGCCGCTGCGCACCGGCCCCTGTCCAATCACCAGCGGCCCGTCGCCCTGGATCAACGTGCTATAGCCGACCGCCACGCCGGGCACGTCGGTGATGGCGTTAAAGGAACCGGGAGTTCCGGGGAGCGGCAAACCCCACTCCCGCGCACGCTTCGTCATGATTCTACCTCGCTGAGGCTTCGTTCAACGGTCCACAAAGGCTCTTATCTCCCGACGGGAGACTAAATGGAAGCGGAGTGAAAGCAAGATGGCTGCGGTCATGAGTCCGGCGGACATACCCAGGAACAGGCCCTTCACACCCATTTCCTGATGCAAGCCCAGAAACCAGGCCAGCGGCACCGCCACGATCCAGAAGGACGTGAAATGGAACAACGTCGGAAAGAGCACATCTCCCGCCCCCCGCAAGGCCCCCAACATCACGGCCTGTGCGCCATCGATCAGGATGTAGAGAGCGATGATACTCAAGGCTGAAGCAGCGACCGCCATAACGGCGGCATCATCCGTGTAGAGTCCCGCGACCCATTCGAGGTCGAGATTGAGCAAGATCGAGATCACTAACATACAGAACAGCACCAGCCCCATGCCTGTCCAGCCGGCCAGGGCTAAGCCGATGCGATCCCCTCTGCCGACCGCGTTTCCGACCCGCACGGAGGCGGCGACCATCAGGCCCAAGCCGACCATGAAGATCAGTGCATTCACGTTCATCGCCGCTTGATAACCGGCCAGGCTCGTCTCGCCCATGAGGCCCGCGAACATTGCAACGGTCGAAAAAGCCAGGGTCTCTGAGCCGATCGCCAAGCTATAGGGGACGCCAATCCTAAGGAGGTCGGTAAAGCGCGCACCGGCAGGGTCGCCGCGCCCCGGTCGAAGGGCATACTTGCCGACCTCGGGAAGATTGAAGGCGAACAGCAATAAGGCCGCCGCCATTGCCCAACGGGTAATCGAGGTCCCCAGCGCGGCGCCAGCCGCTCCCATCGCCGGCGCGCCGAGATTGCCCTCGATCAGGAGCCAGTTGAGGCCAAAATTGAGGAAATTCGCTAGAAAAGTGACCAAGGTCACGAAGCGCTCTCGACCGATGGTCTCTAACATGAAGCTTGTGGTTATGAAGATAAGCAACCCCGGCATGCCGTAACCAAACATCTCCAACACGCGCGCACCGCCGGCAGACAAATGCGCGGACTGTCCGATTGCCGTGAAGAAGCTTTGGCCGAACAGAGTCATGATTCCGGTGATCAATCCCAGAACCGTCGCCAAGATCAGACCCGTGCGCCAAATCGGCCCGCAGCGCGCAAAACGCCCTGCGCCGTCCGCTTGGGCTATCAGCACAGGGACCCCGCTAAGCAATCCCAGGCTGATTACGAAGAGCGGCATGTGCGGAGCGAATGCCAGGCCGTAAAATGCCAACTCCTCCGAACCGGTCTGGCCGACCATGACCGTATCGACGGTAATGAAGGCTACCGTTCCCGCACGCGATAAAGTCACTGGAATCGAAAGCGTCAGGGTTCGTCGGACATTGTATCCGATCTGGTGAAACTGATTATCCGGCTCGCGTCCACTGAACATGGCGAAGACGCTAATGCAAGCAAACGCCGGGGGAAAGGATTGGTGGCCTCAACTCAGCTCTTTGTAATTGTGGGTTGTGCGCAAGCGCCGGTAAGGGTAAATAAGACAGGATCGTGCGGGACATACCCGCACTCTCGAAGAGCGAGCGAATGATGCAAACGACGCGTCACCACGACAGCACGACGATCTCGGCCCAGGCGGCCGCGCGTACTGCTGCCCGCTCGACCCTCCTTTCAGCTTGCGACCTCGGCCTCGGCCTAGAGGCCCTGCTCCTTATTCGCCCCTGATCGCCCGAGCGGCCCGTTAGCGGCTGCAAGTGGTCAGGGGATTGAAACGGCGAGCAACGTAGGGTCTTACCGACCGCTTATCACGAGGAACGAGATCATGAGTACCAAGACAAACAAATCCAATCGCGTCATCATTTTCGACACCACCTTGCGCGACGGCGAGCAGGCACCGGGCTGTTCGATGAACCTGGAAGAAAAAATTCAGGTCGCCCAGGTGCTCGACGAAATGGGTGTGGACGTTATCGAAGCTGGCTTCCCCATCGCCTCCAACGGCGATTTCCAGTCGGTTCAGGAAGTCTCGAAGCGGGTCAAGAATGCTCAAGTGGCCGGTTTGGCCCGCGCCACGCGCAAGGATATAGACCGTGCGTGGGAAGCTTTGCAGCCTGCTGTTAACCCACGCATTCACAGCTTCCTGTCCACGTCGCCTCTGCACATGAAGTACAAGCTGCAAATGGAGCCGGAAGCCGTACATCAAGCGGTGGCCGACAGCATTTCCTACGCCCGCAACCTCTGTGACAACGTCGAGTGGTCACCCGAAGACGGCACCCGAACCGAGCATGATTTCCTGTGTCGCTGTGTCGAGACCGCCATCAAGGCCGGCGCCAGCACGATCAACATTCCAGACACGGTCGGATACACGGTGCCTGAGGAATTCCATGCCCTGATCGAGATGCTGATGAATCGGGTGCCCAACATCGACAAGGCGATCATCTCGGTACACTGCCACAACGATCTGGGCCTGGCGGTCGCCAACTCCCTGGCAGCTTTGAAAGCTGGTGCCCGGCAGATCGAATGCACGATCAACGGTATTGGCGAACGGGCCGGTAACTGCGCCATGGAAGAAGTTGTCATGGCCTTGCGCACCCGTAGCGATGCGATGCCCTACGAGAGCGGCGTCGACACAACCCAGATTATGCGTGCGTCCCGCCTGGTATCGACGGTCACTGGCTTTTCCGTCCAGCCCAACAAGGCCATCGTCGGCGCCAATGCCTTCGCCCATGAAAGCGGCATCCATCAGGACGGCATGCTCAAGAATGCCCAAACGTACGAGATCATGACGCCGGAGTCGGTCGGGTTGACCCGCTCGAACTTGGTGATGGGCAAGCATTCGGGCCGCCATGCCTTCAAGGCGAAGCTAGAGGAGTTGGGTTTCGAGTTGGCGGAGAACGAGTTCCAGGATGCTTTCGTCCGCTTCAAGGATTTGGCGGACCACAAGAAAGACATCTACGACGAGGATATCGTTGCCTTGGTCGATGATGCGGTGGTACGCACCAACGATCACATCCGGTTTGTCTCCCTTCAGGTCGTCTGCGGTTCGACCGGTCCGCAAACCGCCGAGTTGGCTTTGACCGTAGAAGGTGAGAGCAAGGCCAACAAGGCGGAAGGAAACGGCCCCGTCGACGCGACTTTCGCTGCAATTCGCAGCATTGTCCCGCATGAGGCCAAGTTGCAACTCTATCAAGTGCATGCCGTGACCGGCGGCACCGACGCGCAAGCTCAGGTTACGGTTCGGTTGGAAGAAGACGGCAAAACCGTCATCGGCCAAGGAGCCGACCATGACACGCTGGTCGCCTCTGCGCGTGCCTATGTCAATGCATTGAACAAGCTGTTGGTTAAGCGCGAAAAGGGACTGCCGGAAGCCATGACAGCGTGAAATAGCCGCTGTGGAGGATTTCGTTACGATTGGTAAAAGACAAAAAAACGAAAGACTGCCTTGAAATCGTCACGGCGGAGCGTTAAGCGTCAACGCACCGCCGTGACGCAACCTTTCATAGGGTATTTAGTCTAAATGCTTTCTCGAATCCTTGGCATGCTGTCGGCCGACATGGCCATAGACCTTGGTACGGCTAACACCCTTGTTTACGTGAAGGGTCGCGGGATCGTACTCAATGAACCCTCAGTCGTAGCAATCGCTGAGGTCAAAGGTAAGAAACACGTGCTTGCCGTCGGCGACGAAGCCAAGCTGATGCTGGGTCGCACGCCTGGCAACATTCAGGCCATCCGCCCCTTGCGCGACGGCGTCATCGCCGACTTCGAAGTCGCCGAAGAAATGATCAAGCATTTCATTCGCAAGGTGCACAATCGCCGCAGTTTCGCCAGCCCGCAGATTATCGTGTGCGTGCCGTCCGGCTCCACTGCCGTGGAACGGCGGGCCATTCAGGAATCGGCCGAGGCAGCAGGCGCGCGCCGGGTCTTCTTGATCGAGGAGCCTATGGCGGCGGCCATCGGCGCGGGACTTCCCGTGACGGAGCCTACCGGTTCCATGGTCGTAGACATCGGCGGTGGCACCACCGAAGTCGCCGTCCTGTCGCTGGGCGGCATCGTCTACGCCCGCTCGGTGCGTGTCGGTGGTGACAAGATGGACGAGGCCATCATCGCCTATATCCGTCGCAACAATAATTTGCTGGTCGGCGAAAGCTCAGCCGAGCGGATCAAGAAGGTTATCGGCTCCGCCTGCCCGCCCGAGGATGGCGAAGGCCAGACGATGGAGATCAAGGGACGCGATTTGATGAATGGTGTTCCCAAGGAACTCATCATTTCCGAACGCCAAATCGCCGAGAGTCTCGCTGAGCCGATCAGCGCGATCATCGAGGCCGTTAAAGTGGCACTTGAACACACCGCCCCGGAACTGGCGGCCGATATCGTCGACAAGGGCATTGTGCTGACCGGCGGCGGCGCAATGCTTCATAATCTCGATTTCGTACTCCGCGCCTCGACCGGTCTACCGGTCTCTATCGCCGATGATCCGCTCTCCTGCGTGGCGCTGGGCACGGGACGTTGTTTGGAAGAGATGAAGACTCTGAAGAACGTTCTTATCCAAATGTACTAAGAAATCGCGATAATCTTTTGCCTTTGTTAAGGCATTTGGTTTATAAAATACTATATAGGCTGCTTTTATGACACTGATACTACCAGATGATGGTGGTGTAGTGGAAAGATTGCAGGGTTAAGCGCCTAACCGAGGGGATGTCCGTGAAACGGCGAGAAAGCCCTATTTCCAAAGCTAGTTCTCCCTTCAAGGGTTGGACGAACCGCTTCGCCTTCGGCGCATTCATCGCATTATCTTTTTCGCTGATGCTACTCGGCAAAGCCGACACTGTTGCGGTCGAGCGCTTGCGAAGCACTGTTGCCGATCTGTCGGCACCCGTTCTCAGCTTGATCGCCGAACCTATCGCCACGGTGCGCGACACGATCTCCCAGATTGATTCCTATCGCAGCTTACAGCAGGAAAATGCGCGCCTCATCGCGCAGAACCGGCAACTCATGGAATGGCAGGGTGTCGCGCGGCATCTGACGAGCGAGAACGAAAAGCTCCGCACGTTGTTGAATGTCGCGCCGCGGCCGTTCATGAACAGCATGACCGCCCGAATCATCGCCGACAACCGCGGCGCCTTCGCACGCACCTTGCTGGTAGATGCCGGATATCAGCAGGGTGTGGAGAAGAACCAAGCAGCAGTCACCGAGGCCGGTCTCGTAGGACGGGTCGTGGAAGTCGGCCGTCGCTCCGCGCGCCTATTGCTGATCACGGACATCAACAGCCGCATTCCGGTAATGCGCCAGAGCGGCGGCGATCGAGCCGTGCTTTCGGGCACCAACGGCGACCGCCTGAAGTTGCTTTATCTCGATCCCAGCAAACCTCTGCTTATCGGCGAGAGGATCGTGACCTCGGGTAACGGCGGGATTTTTCCACCGGGCATCCCCATCGGTCGGGTCGCAAAGATCGAAGGCGAGCAGATCGCCGTCGAGCCTTTCGTTGATTGGGGACACCTCGAGTACCTCAAGCTGATCAGCTACCGCCCGGACGATAGCCTGCTACCGCTTGGCTTTGCGGCCAGCATGCAGGCCATCGTCAATGGGCCTGACGACGGCACCCGGGGGTTTGAAAAAGCTTCAGCGGGCGGGGCCGTACTCTCGCACCCGTGATCCCTGCGGGGCGAGAGGTGAAGGGACCTTTTCTCCAACGAGTCGACCTGGCGCTTCGTAGTGCCGTCCCTTTGGGATTCAGCTTCTTTCTCGTGCTGGTCGGGCAGGTCCCCTTCGGCATGAGCGGCGGTGCCGTGCTGGCACCGCATCTGGCGTTGATTTGTGTTTTCTATTGGGCGGTTCACCGGCCCGACCTGATGCCTGCTTGGGGGGTGTTCTTGCTGGGCCTTTTCCAGGACCTCTTGACCGGCGGCCCTCTGGGCGTGGGTAGTTTTACCCTGTTGTTCGGTTACGGGATCATCGTTTCCCAGCGCCGTTTCCTCGTCAGCTTCGGCGTGCCGCTTCTATGGCTGTCCTTCGCGGTTACCGCCTTCATCGTGATGACGATAGCCTGGCTCGCTTCAATCCTATTGATGTGGCGCCTTTTAAGCCCCAGCCAACAGATCTTTCAGTTTTCCATGTCGGTCGCCGTCTACCCCTTGTTCGCCTGGATCTTAGCGCGTACACAACAGAGCTTGATCCGATAGACTGTTTGCCATGGCCAGAAACAGCAACGACCAGGACAGATACCGTAGCTTCACCCGCCGGGCGGCGATGTTGGGCTTGGGGCAGCTCGGGTTGTTCTCGTTACTCGCAGGGCGTCTCTATTACCTGCAGGTGGTCGAATCCGACCGCTATGTGATGTTGGCCGAAGACAACCGGATCAACGTACGCCTGCTCGCCCCGCCACGCGGTCTTATCCTAGATCGCTTCGGTCGCGAACTTGCCAGTAACGAACCTACCTACCGTGCCATTGTCGTTCCGGAGCAAACCAACGATCTGAACGCTTTGTTGGATGAGATGAGCCGCTATTCGGAGATATCCGAGGCGGAACGTGATCGGGTGTTGCGCGAAGCCCACCGAAAGAGATCATTCCTCCCGATTACGGTGAAAGAGAACCTGACTTGGGAAGAAGTCAGCCGCATCGAGGTCAACGCACCCGATCTACCCGGTGTCACCATCGAGGCCGGGGAAACACGAAGCTATCCTTACGGTGTTTCCATGTCGCATATCGTCGGTTATGTCTCGGCGGTTTCCGAGGAAGAGCTGACGGGCGACCCCCTGCTGGAACTCCCCGGCTTTCGGATCGGCAAAAGCGGTATCGAGAAAAATTACGACACCGTGCTCCGTGGCAGTCCAGGCAATCGGCAGGTCGAGGTCAATGCCGTTGGGCGGGTCATTCGGGAACTCTCACGCCAGGAGGGCGTTGCCGGAAAAGCGACCCGGCTGACGATCGACGCCGGATTACAGGCCTATGCCTATGGCCGCCTCAGCGGTGAGCGCAGCGCGTCTTCCGTGGTGCTCGACGTCGAAACCGGCGACGTTCTAGCCCTCGCGAACTATCCTTCTTTCGATCCCACGCCCTTCACCCGCGGCTTGACCCAGCTAGAGTGGGACAACCTCGTCAAGGACCCCAGCAATCCACTTTCGAACAAGGCGACCCGCGGCGCCTACGCCCCCGGCTCAACCTTCAAGATGATCGTCGCGCTTGCCGCCTTGGAAATGGGAATCGACGCCAAGCAGGAAGCCTTTTGCCCCGGCTATGTTACGCTTGGAAATGCGCGATTTCACTGCTGGAAGCGTTGGGGCCACGGCAAGATGGACATGCATCGCGCCATCCGCCATTCCTGTGACGTTTATTTTTACGAGCTCTCGAAGAAAGTCGGCATTGATCGCATTTCCGATATGGCCAAGCGTCTTGGGCTCGGCCTCGAAACAGGCATTGATCTGCCCGGCGAGAAAAGCGGCCTGATTCCTACGCGCGGATGGAAAGTCAGCACGATCGGCGAACCCTGGCAGATGGGCGAAACGCTGATCACCGCAATCGGACAAGGTTTCGTGACGGCGACACCCTTGCAGCTTGCCGTCATGACCGCGCGGCTCGCCAGCGGGCTGGAGATCAAGCCAAGGCTGCTGCAAGAGCCTGCCAATCCGGATTTTGAGGGCGACGCGCCACCGGCATCAGCCAGCCTAAACATCCCGGAACGCCATCTGGAGATCGTGCGTCAAGCGATGGACGCCGTGACCAACGACCAGCGCGGTACTGCTTACCGCGCCCGCATTGCCATTGAAGGACAGGAAATGGCCGGAAAGACCGGCACCAGCCAGGTTCGACGAATTTCCATGGCCGAACGCGAGGCCGGTGTGGTCAAGAATGAAGACCTGCCCTGGCGCCGACGCGATCACGCACTTTTCGTCGCTTACGCCCCAGTCGAGAAGCCCCGCTATTGCTGCTCGGTGGTGGTGGAGCACGGCGGCGGCGGTTCGACGACGGCGGCGCCCATCGCTCGTGACATCCTGATCGAGGCGCAACGCCGTGATCCACTCGGGAAGAGCACCGCCGAACAACTGGCCCGCGCCTCCAAGGAGGATAGTTGAGGCCATGTCGCTCAGTTTTACCTCCCTGCGCCCGAACCCGCGCCTGACACTGGTTCAAAAGGTCTGGAACATAAGCTGGGGTTTGGTACTCCTGATCCTTTTGCTGGCGGTGATCGGTGGCGGAATGCTCTATTCCGCAGCCAATGGGAGCTTTGATCCCTGGGCCTCGCGCCAGGCATTGCGCTTCGGTGGCGCCTTCCTGCTGATGATCGTCATTGCCTTGATCGATGTGCGCAAGTGGTACGCGATCAGTTACCTGGGATACTTCGGCGTGGTGGCGCTGCTGATCTCGGTGGAACTATTCGGCGAGATCGGTATGGGCGCGCAGCGTTGGATCGACTTGAAGGTTATCCAACTTCAGCCCTCTGAAATGATGAAGGTCGCCCTGGTCATGGCGCTGGCGCGGTACTTTCATGGCCTTAACCTGGAGGATATCGGCCGCCCAACCCGCCTGCTTATTCCCTTGGTAATGGTCCTGGCGCCGGTCGCTCTCGTACTCAAGCAACCCGACCTGGGAACCGCCCTGACCTTGCTGGCGATCGGCGGCGGGGTTTTCTTCATTGTCGGAGTGCGTCTTTGGAAGTTCGCACTGGTTGTAGCGGGCGCGCTGGCGGCTATCCCCGTGGCGTGGCAGTTCCTGCACACTTATCAAAAGAACCGCGTCCTCACCTTCTTGAACCCGGAGACCGATCCCTTGGGTGCCGGGTATCATATTACCCAGTCCAAGATCGCCCTCGGGTCGGGGGGCGTGGTCGGCAAAGGCTTTCTCCAAGGCACGCAGAGCCACCTCAATTTTCTCCCCGAGAAGCAAACTGACTTCATCTTCACCATGCTCGCCGAAGAATTCGGCATGGTTGGAAGCCTTTTGTTGTTGAGCGTCTATCTGGCTTTGATCATTTACGGCTTCGCCATCGCCCTTCGGTCCCATAACCACTTCGGACGCATCCTCGCGATGGGCCTGACCCTGAATTTGTTCCTCTATGTCTTTATCAACACGGCCATGGTCATGGGATTGATCCCTGTGGTCGGTGTCCCCCTGCCGCTCATTTCCTATGGTGGCACGGCAATGATTACCGTAATGGCAGGCTTTGGTCTGATGCTTTCGGTATTTGTTCACAGGGACATCCGTATACCGCGCCAGGGCCCCGGTAGTATGGATTGAACGACGTGCCTGAACTGACCCAAACAACCGCCCATTACAACGACCGTTTCTCCAACAACCAAACCGTCCGGAAAGCCAGCGCCCAAGGCCGCAACGGTGCCGTTGTGTCGCAAAGCCGGGTGGCGACGGAGGCTGGACTCAAGGTCTTGCGCGCAGGAGGCAATGCCGTGGACGCGGCGATTGCTACCAGTTTGGCCGTGGGCGTCGCAGAGCCTTGGATGAGCGGTCTGGGCGGCGGCGGCCTCTGCCTGATCTACCGCGCACGCGATCAGAAGGTATTCGGCTTTGACTTCGGCATGCGCGCGCCGCGGGCCCTCGACCCTGCCGATTACCCACTGGACCCCGACGGCGGCATGGCTGGTGATCTCTTCGGTTGGCCAAAGGTGGTTGAGGACCGCAACTTGCATGGCGCAACAGCAGTTGCCGTGCCGGGCATGACAGCGGGCTTGGGACTGCTGCACGAACGCTTTGGCAGCCGCTCCTGGGCCAGCCTGTTCGAGAGCGCTATCGCGCTTGCCGACGAAGGATTGCTGGTCGATTGGTTTGCACAGCACCACATCGCGAACAATGCGAGCGGCCTGGTTCGCGACCCGGGATGCCGAGCCATCTTCCTGACACCGGAAGGTCTGCCCCCTGCCCCGGTCACCGACCGTCCGCGCTGCCGTAACGTGGCGCTGGCGGCAACCCTGCGGACTTTGGCGGATCAAGGGGCCGCCGCTCTGCACGAGGGTCCGCTTGCCCAGTCCGTCATCGCCGACCTTCAGGCGTTGGGCAGCCGCATGACTCTGCAGGACCTGGCGGATACGAAACCGCATACTTATCAACCGGTGCAAGCGCCCCTTGGCTGCGGCCGGGTCTGGGTGCTTCCTGAGTTGAACGGCGGCCCGACGATCCTGCGCGCCCTGCAGTCACTGCAATCAAAGGAGGACCCCTTCAAGGGCGCGGCGCCTGACCCGGCGTTCTTCGTAGCTTTTGCCAAGGCAATGCAGGAGTCCTTTCGCTACCGTCTGGGTGAGCTTGGCGACCAGGAGGGCCGCAGGGGCGTCGAGAGTTGCACCACACACCTCTCGACCGTCGATGGCGAGGGCAACATGGTCGCGATGACGCAAACACTGCTATCGGTGTTCGGCTCCAGGGTCTTGCTTCCCGGCAGCGGCCTGCTCATGAACAACGCCATCAACTGGTTCGATCCACGTCCCAGCGAAGACGACGACCCGCGCCCCAACGCACTGGCGCCCGGCAAACGGCCACTTTGCAACTATGTGCCATTGATCGGCGAGGATGTTGATGGGCGCTTCGCGGTCGGCGGTTCGGGAGGGCGGAAAATTATCCCGGCCGTCGCGCAGCTAGCCGCCTGGCGATTGGGCTACGGCTTGGAGCTCGACACGGCCATGGCACAGCCACGCCTGGATGTAAGCAGCCCGGAGAGCGTCGGGCTCGACCCTCGTATCGGTCAGGATACAATTGAGGCACTGAACAACGCTGGCATTTCCACGCAGGTACTCCGCTGGGGGCCAGCGCCCAACAATTTCGCGATTCTAGGCTGCGCCGAGAGCAGCGACCAAGGCGCCAAAGCCGCCGCCGACCCCTATCATCCCTGGGCCGAAGCAATGGCATTCTGACGTAGCGGAAAGACGCTTCAGGGCTTTTATCGGCGCCGCGTACAGAAACCCTTTGCAAAGCGCCCGCGAATTGCTATCTAAGCGCCCGTTGTTCCCGACACCGTCGCGGACGACACCTCGGTGGGCGCATAGCTCAGTTGGTAGAGCAGCTGACTCTTAATCAGCGGGTCCAAGGTTCGAGTCCTTGTGCGCCCACCAATTAAATCAGCAAATACAATAGATGATGAATCGCGTGCTGAGCCGCTGCCAACCGTGTTGCCGCGGGAAGAAACTGTAAAGCAGCGGAAAGGCGGATCGCGCTAGACGGCGGTTATGTGCTGCGCAAAGAATGACGGCCCCGATGTGGGGCCGTTTCTGTTCTTGCTGGCAAAGCTGATAGAGGTATTTGCTTAACCACCGCCCCATCGGAGCCGCCAGCCCGGAATGCAACACCCGGAGGGGTTTGTTGCGGGATCCGGGGCTGCGGCTCCTGGTAGGTTATTGCAGGCTCTTATTCCGCTGCGGCGCGACTGGGCGGAGTCCAGCCGAAAGCGGCGAATGCTGCGTCGGTCGGCGTGTTGGCAATATGATTGACGTAGTTCGACATGACCTTCTGAGCCAGACCGAGGATTACATCCAACACATGACGCTGGGTGTATCCAGCGTCCAGGAAGGCCTGTACATCCTGTTGACTGACATGGCCGCGTTCACGAACGACTTGGAGAGTGAAGGTCCGCAGGGCTTCAAGCTTTGGATCGGCCAGCGGCGTGTTGTCACGCAAGGCTTTCACTGTTTCGTCGTCAACACCCTGCATCTTGGCGATCGCGCTGTGCGCAGGGACACAATAGGTGCATTCATGCTCTACATTGATTGCAAGCCACACGACGTTGCGCTCGGCCGTGCTCAGGCTGGTTTTCTGGAACAGCCCATGCAGCTGCTGGTAGGCCTCCAGATGCTCCGGCGATTCAGCCATCACGGCATGAAGGTTTGGAATTCGCCCGAAGCTCTTCTCCGACGCTTCCAACAAACGCTTTGCATCGGCTGGCGCCGTCTCTTTGGTGTGTAGCGTGAAATCAACCATATCTCTCTCCAATCCATTAAGTTTCCTACAAGCGCCACTCCCGGCGCCCAACTGTCCGTGCCATTTTGTGACGATCGTTCTTTTTTTCAAGAGATGATGGGAAACGTCACTGTCTCACAGGGGGGTTGCAAACTCGGACCTGCGCTGAATTGCAATGTTGTTGTCGCCGATCTTTCGCGCCAGATCGGAACCGAGGGCACTTTCCATGGCCAATCGAAAATCGGAATCCTTCTCGAAAAGCTTCCGCAATTTCTTGACGCTCCAACACAGCACGCGGGGTCCGGCGCTGTCCTCGTTCGAAAGGGCAATCGTGGTGGCGCTGGCGGGACGACCTGCGATGAAGCCAACCTCTCCCACGAACTGGCCGCACCCCAGTTGGGCTATCGGTTGGTTCTTCAACGTGACCTGGACACATCCGTCCGCCACGACATAAACGCACCCAGCGAAATGCTCCTCTCGGGTCAGCCGAAAGCCCGGCTCGAGTGTTTTCCATCGCCCCTGACGCATGAGCCGCTTTGCGGGCTGGCGCGACAGAGCCGGAAAGGCGCAGGCATGGAGTGCCGCTTCTTCCGGCGTAAACTTCCACAACCGCCGCTGATAGATCAATAAAAGCGCGTGTCCCAGGTTGATGACGGTAAAGCCCAGATACCAGGGCAGGAACTCCCACATCACCTCGGGCCCACGACTGATCGCTACGACGCTGAAGATAAGATAGGAGCCGACAGCGACAAGCCGCAGCCAGAGGATGTCGCGAAACAGGTAGGCAAGCCCGGCAACGGCAAAGCCAATGTGCAACAAGAAACCTTCCAAAAACTCAGCCATGGCGATGATATCCCGACAATCGACTTGGAACACGCGCGCTTCAGGAGCTCAGGTGTATCTATGAGGGTTTCACGGTTCCAATGTAGGATCACGGTATAATGTAAAGGCATCAATAAACGGTGAGCTTTCCGCAGTCGGTCTAGCCTTGTTTCAGATGAGCGGCTGTAGGAACTCCCGGATCAATGCGACGGTGACCTCTGGTTGTTCGAGATGGGGAGCGTGGCCGCAATCAGGTATCAAGGCGCTACTGGCGGAAAAACCGATACCCGCAACGATGGCGGCGACCTGAAACGGCGTCCCATACTGGTCTTCCGCACCCTGAAGGATAAGCGCGGGAACCTCGATATCCGGCAAGAAGGCCTCCAGGTTCCAGTCTCGGAAACCCGCACTGAGCCAAGTATCGTTCCAGCCGTAAAAGGCACAGTCCACATTTGCGCCATGATACTTTTCCAAACGATCGCGCAAATCGCCGGTTTCAAAGGCTTCGCGGGCTTCCCGAATGCCTTGGATGCTCAGCTCTTCGTTGAATACATGCGCAGCCAGGGTAACGATCGCTTTGACGCGCCCGGCGGCATCGGCGCTCGCATGAATGAGCGCAATGGAACCGCCGTCGCTATGCCCGATAAGAACAGCCTCTTGGACACCTGCTCTGTCCAACACCCTGGGCAGCACCTCCAGCGCCTCGGCGTGTAGATAAGTCGGAGGTCGCGGTAAAGCGCAGGCGTCGGAGCGGCCATAACCCGCCCGACTGTAGACGATGCCACGCAGCCCAAGCGCCTGGCACAGTACCTCAGGAAAGCCCCGCCACAGCGCAACGCAACCCAAACCCTCGTGCAAAAACACCAGCACCGGTCCCTCGGCCTCCGCCTCACCGACCCAGCGGTATTCGAGACGGGTGCCGTCGATGACCATGTAGTCTTCAACCATCCGATTTCCCTGCTGCAAAGTCAGAAGGCTATTCGATCAACAAGGTCTTTGGCGAGACAGCAGTGGATATCCCCGACGCCAGCGCGCCAGAAAATGTTCTCTTTAGCACCGAAATGGTCAGCATCTTAAACCCTCCGTCATATGCTTGAACTGGTATCGACCGCTTCCAAAAGCTTCTACTGCGCGGCCTAGGGCCGTAAAGTCCGGGGGTGTAGGCAGGCAACGCCCGCTTTTGCGAAGCGACTCTTTCGAATGGCCGTGGAGCGAGAGATTGGGCATCAAAACCACCGATACTTTTAATGAATTACGAAAACCGCATAAGCTAGTTTATAGAATGACTGAATGTAATGTAGGCGACTAAGAAACCAAACGCACTGAAGGAAATTTAGACTTTTTGTGAGTATAATTGGGCAATATCCGCATCTGGTTTTCTTGATGTTCTCTCGTTCATTCAATATTCCACCTGCTCTTCAATTTACAGCCTTCCGCCGAATACTCAGACACAGGATGGACACCGCAAAACTACAATCTTGACGCACACAGCCTCGGATCACGCCGTTAGTTTCTCCCCAAATCCCCACAGCACTTGATCAGAGGTTGGAATGTTCAAAACGAAAGCGACTTCATTGCTGGCGGTTCTGGTGTTGGCCATTCAACTGCCCCTTTTGGCGAGCGTCACACTGGCACAAACTCCCGATGCGTTAGCTCCCCAACTAGATCAGCTTGAGCAATCTCTCCAAGAGGCGCAGACCCGTATCGAGCGCCCCTGGGCATGGCGTGGCGCTCTTCCTAATGCCCGCAAAGAGGTCACCGCAATCATCACAGAGGCTGATCGCTTGCAACTGGCAGCGCAAGAACTGGCCGTAACTCAAAAGCAACTCCTTGAGGCTTTGGGCCCAAAGCCGGAGGAAGGCGCAAAGGAGGCCGAGGATATCGTCAATCGGCGTGCCATGATCGAAGAAAAGCTGTCGCTGCATGAGGCGGATACTAAACGCGGGCGCCTGCTTAAGGCTCGCGCTGGCGAACTTCGTGACACCATAGATGATATGATCGCCCAAGCCCGAGCCCGCAGCTTGCTGGATCGCGAGCGAAACATACTCGAGCCTAGTTTCTGGCTCGATACGGGGGAATCGCTGCGCAAACTGTCCGATCACGCGGCGAGCGACGAACGACCCAGTCGCAGTCTCCCAGAGTTCTCTCCCAGGGCTTTTGCTTTGATTCTGGTCGGTCTCTTGTTGGCCTGCGCCATTGCAAGGGCTGTATCACGCTCGGGATTCGCGAGCGATTCAAGTAGCGAAGCCAGGAGATTCCTGCGGGCAATTGCCGCAGCGTTGCCGGCCGTTCTGCTGACTATCGTAATCGATGGTTTGCGCCAAGCCGCCCTGATCTCGGTTACACTTGGCGATATTCTGGTGATTGGCGCGACCAGTCTCGGCCTTGTAATGTTCGCGACCGCCCTGGCGCAAGGTGCTGCCGAATCCTTTACATTAAATCCGTCTCGCCGGAGCTGGCGCCTGTTCGTCGCCATCGCCTCAACCATCGGCCTGATCTTCTTCCTCAGCCGAATGAACGGGGCGGTTCTCCACGCGCCAGGTCTGTTCCCCGCAGGGCAGTTTCTGCTTGGGTGTCTGATATCGCTGTTGGCGCTGGCAGTGGCACAGCGCCGCCTTTTGGAATCCGGACAGCAAAGTTCCCGCAGCGGCACCAGCCTGCTGGCTGCCGCCAGGCATAGCCGGGCGCGGCCTTGGCTCACCCTGCTACGCCTTGCCACCTGGGTTGTCTTAACGGTCTGGATCACCTACCCCGTTTTGTTCGCGCTCGGCTACAGGAATCTGTCTGACTGGCTGTTGTTCGGCACCAGCGGAACCTTGCTTGCCGTCATTACCTGCCTGTACCTCGCTCTTGCCTACCGCCTCGCTTGTGATCGCTTCGTCATGCGCGTCCTACGCCCTTTCATGCTGACGCACATGGGGCGTCGTCTCGGCTTTAAGCGAAGCCGCCTCCTGCGGTTCTGGACGATCACCATGCTTGACCTCCTGATGCTGCCCGCGGCGATCGCGTTGCTGGCGATGATCTGGGGTTTTGATCTGTATAGGCCCGTCGAGTGGCTGCAGGCCTTGGGCGAGGAGATCCGCATCGGCAGCATGGTACTGACGTTGCAAGACGTTGCCTGGGCATTGGCGTTAGCCGTTATTCTCCTGCTGATCACCAAAGTTGTGCAGAAAGTGCTGGAGCAGCGGATTCTACCCTCACTGGATGTGTCGGAAGGGCCGCGCAGCGCTATGGTCAGCATGACGGGATATCTGGGCGTTGGGCTGGCGCTCGTTGCCGGTTTGGCTACCTTACAGATCGATTTCAGCAAGATCGTGGTTGTTGCCGGGGCCCTGTCGGTGGGTATCGGCTTTGGCTTACAGCACGTAGCGAACAATTTCATTTCCGGCCTCATCATGCTGATCGAGCGCCCGGTCAATGTCGGTGATTGGGTCGTCGTCAACGGCCAGGAAGGTATGGTCCGCCGTATTCGTGTGCGTGCCACGGAGATCCAAACATTCCAAAAGGCCTCCGTTCTGGTTCCCAATTCGGATCTTGTATCCGGCACTGTCACCAACTGGACCTTGAAGGACCGCACGACCCGAATCGAAATCCGTATCGGTGTTTCCTTTGACTGCGACGTGGAACTGGTCGAGCGCCTCCTGCTCGATTGTGCGGGCAGTCACCCCGACACCTTAAGCGAGCCTCCCCCGCGTGCCGTGCTATTTAATTTCGGTGAGAACGCGTTGGAATTCGAGCTATGGGCTTACATCGATACGGCTGAAGTAACCCGCAAAACGATGGTCGAGAGCGATATTCGCAAGCGCATCATCTGCGCCTTCAACAGCCATCAGGTTCCCTGGCCTGTGGCACAACGGGATGTCCACGTCACCCACACCAACGCTGCTTGGACGCAAAGCCCGTCGCTGGCGAAACCCGGTTTCTAACCACCCGTCAATTCATGTGTCGGGCCACAGAATGGTCACAGCGATCCTTCCCCGCTGTCACGGCGTAACTGCCACATTGAAGCTACGGAGGCGCCCGCTTGGCGCTGAGAAGAAACGAAGGAGAAGCACAATGTACAGAACCCTGGCGCTCACGGCATTCATAACCCTGGCGGGGGTGGGCTTAGCCGAGGCAAGCCACACTGATTCATCCTTGCCGATCAAAGCAGCGCAAGCAGACGAGGACGCGGCACAGGAAACCAGCACATCTGTTGCCGTGTTGCCGACGGCGCGAAACGCCAGAGCCATTGACGGCCTAACCCTGGCTGACGTCGCAGCAAATGTGAAGTGGCGGCGCAAAACCTTCACACGCCTCGTCACCTGGAACAATTAAGGGAACCAAAAGCTCGCCGCATTTACCCGGAGTCTAAAGAATGTACCGCAGACACCTGAAGGCTCTCGCGCTCTCGGTCATGCTTACCGCTTTAACGTCGCAAAGCGCGTCCGCCAGCGATCATGAAGCAGATAAAGTGTCGCGCGACGCGTACGAACAACGCATGAGCCGCCAGCTTGAGCAGTATCGCGCTGCATCAAGTGGCCGCAGTTTCTCGTCGGACCTCGCGAATGCCTGGGGGGCCGTCCAGCGGGACTGGGGCAATCTTGTCGAGGCTACCGAAGAGAACTGGCAGGAAGCGCAAAAAAAGATGGATGATGCTTGGTCGTCGTTTGAGAAAAACTGGGACGCCGAAACCAGCGCCACGTCGGAAACCGCTAAAACCTCTAAAGCTGTTGAACAGTAATCCGGCACCCGCGCTTTAGTCCGGCCGGTTAACCCCGGCGGACCAAAGGAAAACGCAGCTCGACGGCAAAGCCCCCTTCTGGGCGGTTGCGTGCGACAACCCGCCCGCCCATAACCTCGACGTTCCGCCGCACCACCCACAGCCCGATACCGAAGTTTCCATGCGTGGAGGTTCGCTCCTCCCGGCTGCTGTAGTATCGCTCGAAAATACGGTCCAAGTCTTCTGGAGGCACGCCTGGGCCTTCGTCAATCACGGCTACAACGGCTTCGCCGCCGACTGTTTTCGCCGAGAGAAGAACCCCACCTCCTTCGGCTGTGAAATCGCCAGCATTCTCTAGTAAATTTTCCATGCAGACTTCCAGCAGATCGCTGTTGGCCTTGATGCGAAGTGAGCTCGCAATCTTGGTTTCCAGCTTGATGCCGCGCGCTCCCAGCACCTCGCGGAAATCGTCAGCCAGATTGACCAGCAAGGGCGCTACGTCAATGGGCTGCAGCGAGCGATCCATGATCTCGGCGGTCGCCTCCTCAATTTTTCGTGCCGCGCTGATGAGAGAATCGAGCCGGTCGACAGACTGCTCGATCAAGCGCACCGCCCTTTGGCCGCTTTCATTATCTTCGGCCATTGCGCGCCTGACGCGCTCATTGGCCTGCGAGATCACGGCCAGCGGGCCTTTGAACGCATGTGCATTTTCCTCCGCTGCCTGCCGGATCAGATCTTCGGATCGTCGCAAAGTGGCAACCAGGTCATCGAACTCCTGTACCACGCTCTGCAGTTCTGGAATTTGGTTACGTTCGGCAAAGGACAGGTTCTGCCCCCTACCGGCCCGAATGGCGCGTGCGGTTCGCCGGAAACGATGCAGATTGCGCCAGACATCGGCCAACGTGACCAGCACGATCACGGCCATCAACAGGTAGATCGCCAAGGCCAGCTTGATCTCGGTACGGCCCCAGTAGCTTTCCTCGATCGACGCATCCAAAACCTGGTTTGGCGCCTGCGAAGTCAGGACAACCCAACAACCGTTTTCAACCAGCCTCGAACGAACGAAGGTCAGCACTTCACTGCCGCCGGCTGCATTTACGTACCGTACCGCCAAGGACTGTTCGCCACCGCAAGAGCGTGCAAACTCAGCCAGCAAGCCAGTACCGACAATCTCCGCGCGCTCCTCCTCGAAGGCCGCACCGGCAACAGGCGGATGCATCGCCACCAGAAAAAAGCCAGCGTCTGGCGCATCCTCCTTGGGCGCTGGGCGAAACAACAATTTGATCTTGGCCCCTTCGGCAGCCAAACGCGGTAATAGTGCATTGATCTGCTCTGCTTTCTTTGGGGAGAAGTCCGTGAGAAGCGGAAACAGGGCCTCGGCGATCAAACGGCCTTTATCCTGCACGGACTGCAGCAACAGTGCGTTGCGCTCGTCATCCACCGACCGCAACAGGCTGAAAATCAGCAAGGGGACCGTGGCGAAGATGACAAGCGTGACAATCATCTTGCTGGCAAAAGAGCGTCTGACATGAGACCACCAACCGCTGCCTAGCTGCCTGATTGTCTGCATTAGGTATTGTCCACGGTGTTCCAACGGTAGCCAAATCCGGGGTAATTCTCGATACAGTCAAAATCCGGATCCAGGTCGCGGAATTTCTGGCGCACGCGCTTGATCGCCGACCGCACGTTGGCACGGTATCCTTCGCCGCCGAAGCCAGCTTGAAAGCCTCGGCCACGCACCACATCATAGATCTCACGGTATGAAACATCCTTGCCGCGACGGCCGGCGAGGGCTTCGATGATGGCAAACTCGGTCAGCGTCAGTTCCAGTTCCTGATCACGCCAATACCCCCGGCGCGAGGCGCTGTCGAGCCGCAAGGCACCGAGATTAAACTCACTAGCGACGTTGGTCTTTTTAGGCGCGTCGGCACCGGCTGCGGCTTCACGCCGATCCAGTATATTTTCAACACGTCTTAGAATTATGGAGAAACTTCGTGATTTTTCGACGAAATCGACCGCCCCTCCCAACAGAGCCGCTTCCTCATAGATTTGGTCACTCAGCACTGTCAGAAAAATGACCGGCAGTTCAGGTCGCTGCGTCCGCAGTTGACGCAGCACCTCGATGCCATTCATCTCCGGCATCTTCCAATCCAGGAGAACCAAATCGGCCGAGGCGCCGTCCGAAAGAGCAGAAAGAAAAGCCTTCCCGGCATCATAGTCCGTTACTTCATAACCGGATTCGATCAGGTTTTGAGCGATGGACTCTCTGAACAGAGGATCATCGTCAACGATCGCTATGCATGACCTGTGACTTTGGTCCTGGTCATCCAGATCTGGCGATTTTCTCTTCATGGAGCGCTCCCGCACAACTTGAAACATCACGCTCTTTCGGCTCGGCCTCGTAGGTCAACACCCGATAGGCGTTCGCGTTGACGTCCATATAAAAGAACAGAGCCAACCCACAGTCGCGACCCGCATAACGCCAGATGACTGCTGGCGGGTCTTGGGATACTGACGCCGGCTTGCCGAAGAGCTTTTCGGTCTGCGCCTCGGAAAGACCAATAAGGCTTGCCTCGTTGACAGTTTGTGTCTGACCAGTGGACTGCTCACTCTTGGTTGGCTTTTCAGGTGGCGGCGTCGTTACCTTGGCACCCGCAGACCCCGTACCGGCCGTCGACTGTACCTTGCTGCTGCCCGACGGCAGACGCGACACCAGATCATCGATACGGCTTTTGTCGCATCCTGCCAGGACCGCTATCAGGCCCAGGCACGGCAAAAGTTTCACAATACCAGATCTGGCTACGGTCATACCTCGGCACCACAAGGATCAGAAGCTGCAATGCTACTTCAGTCCTGTGGCGCCGAGAAAGGCTTTTAGGTCAACTCTTTCACCCCGAGTGCTTCAGCAAGCGCCGTTTATCACCCAGGGACATGCCAAACATCGTCATCACCCCGGCAAGCCAGACGCTCGTATCGCTCGTCGTCGCCACCCGCCTGGATGACGTAACGTCGGCAGACTCGCCCATCATCGGCCGAGTAGGTTGAAATTGGCCGAAGTGCGTAACTGCGTCGCGTTTGCGTATTCTCCCAGCGGATCATCTCGCCATCTTTGAGGCGCGTCAGACCCTGCGCCGTGCAGGCACGGTCAACCTTATCCACTTCGCGACCGAGATGCCCACCGATTATTGCGCCTAGCACGGCACCGCCGATGATCGCAGCCGTTCGCCCGGAACCCTTGACCGTCGAGCCAATCGCACCGCCTGCGACCGCGCCTATGGCGGCGCCAACGGCATCGCTGTTGCAGCGGAAAATATTGCCGTCGACCCGGTCGATATAGGCCACATCGTGATGGTGCTTGTCGTGTTTGGCGCGCCAACCGTGTGCCGGCGCCCAGGGGGGCGGGTCGGCCAGCGTCGGCGGGACAGTTGTGAAGCCGATGACAAGCACCGCCACCGCTGCGCAAACCCGGCGCGTCGCGGTGCGTTTACTATGCATTCCAGCCTCAGACATTCTTTTCTGCTCCTCATGTGTTGAAGGTAAAAGGCAACGCTGTCTGGCATCCCCTAGTTGGATTTTCCTTCGTGGTAGAGGTAGCCCGCCGCCGTACCGATGGCGCCACCAACAACCGCGCCGCAAGCCACACAACCGCCGGTAATTACTGTCGCCGCAGCACCTGTGCCGGCGCCGATAGCACCACCGCTCAGCATCCGCTGCTCCTTGGTGTTTAGCCCAGAACAGGCGCTAAGGCCGAGGGCCGCAACCATCAATCCTACAGTCGCAATGCGTTTCATCTTCTTTTTCTCCTGTTCCTGTCTGGCCGCCATGGGTCAGGTCGGCTTGTCCAGCACAATATGGATCGAGCCAGGTGTCATGGGGGCATCAAGATTGTGATAAAACTGTGATCGTAAATTTGGTGTTCCATCACGGGCGGGGAAAGTGAATCCGCTTGCACGGTCGATAGTGCCGGGACAACACTGACGGCTTCCTCGCGGACCAGCCCTGAAAGGGGCAACGTCGGTGTTGTTGTACTCCTAGATTCCAAGGTTTCCGTCGCATGCCAAAGAACCCCATCTTCAGCGAAATCGACCTTGACGGTAACGGGCGGCAGTCGGGCTATCTGGCTTTGACTCATTCGGTCCACCGCTCGGCTTACGGTTATATTCCGATCCCCATCGCCTCGCTGAAGAACGGACCGGGCCCGACCGTGCTTTTGATGGCTGGCAACCATGGTGATGAATACGAAGGTCAGGTTCTGATTTCGGAGTTGATCCGCACCCTCGACCTGGAGGACATCACCGGTCAGTTGCTGCTCCTGCCCATGGCAAACTTCCCCGCGGCGGCGGCCGGACTACGCACCTCGCCGATCGATGACGGAAACTTAAACCGTAGTTTTCCCGGTAACCCACGCGGTACGGTTACAGAGATCATTGCCCACTTCATCGAATCCGAACTGATTGCACGCGCCGATTTCATGGTCGACCTGCATTCGGGCGGTAGCTCCCTGCTCTATCGCCCGTCGTTGCTCCTTCCCTGGAACGACGGCGACGAGATCAACAACAGGAAGAAAGCACTCATTGAAGCCTTCGGCTTGCCTCAGACTTTGTTGCTCCGCCGCAATTCTGAAGGTTGGTATTCCTCCTCTGCGGCGCTACGCCAGGACACGCTCTCGCTCACGACCGAACTCGGCGGCGGCGGTTTCGTTGGGCAGGAAGCGCTTCGTTTGGGACGTGCGGGCCTATTGCGCGTCCTAGAGGAGATGGGCCTGTACCACGGCCCTCAACCCGACCGGGATTTTCGAGAAACGCCGCAGATCTTCCAGAGTGATTCCTATGTCTTTGCGAATGAAGCGGGACTGGTCGAGCTGCTGGTCGAACCGGGTGATAAGGTGACGGCGGGGCAACCCGCTGCCCGTCTCCACCAAACCGAGACACCCGGGCGCGATCCGATTGAACTGGCCTTCGAAGAGGCGGGAATCGTTCTGGCCAAACGTGTGCCCGCCAGATGCCTGCGCGGCGATTGCCTGTTTCACGTAGGCACCCCTTGAACCATCCTTGTTCAGGCTGCGAGCGTGGACGCGCTTCGCGCGGCCCGCTCTTCCATGAGCGCATGGTGCAAAAGGCGGATGGCTTTTTCATAGTCTTCTTCCGACAGCACGAACTGTAGATCGACGGCGCGGCTGGGACAGATGCTGGCCAGTGGCCGCACGCCGCCTTTCTGAAGGGCGGCGACGGCTTCACTGAACAACGGAGCCGCATCGAGTCTGGCGCCTATGACCGAGACGATTGCTACCTTCTGGGTTCTTATCTTCGCCTCCGGCCGTGCGGCCTCAATGACAGCAATCGCGCGACGTACCTGCTTCAACGGTGCTGTTACGTAGTGAGTGACGCAGTTCGCGTTGATGGACTTGGTAACGGTAGGAATTTTGAATCGACTGAGCGCCGTCACGATCGGTTCTTCTGACCCCGGTTGTCCGACATGATCCTGGTCGAAGACCTCAATTTCCATTGCGGAAGATATTCCGGTGATGATCTCTGGGCCGGTGGTATCGGGTAACCAGCCGTCCTCGATAGCGGTGCCGGGGTGATCCGGCTCGAAGGTGTTGACCACACGCAACGGGATACCACGTTGGCGCAAGGCCTTGGCGGCACGCGGATGAATCGCTTCCATTCCCATGTTGGAGAGTTGGTCGGCTACGTCGTAGTTGGTGCGCCCGATGGGTCGGACACGGTCGGCGCCAATGATTTTCGGGTCGCCGCTGCTTAAGTGATATTCTTTGTGAATGACCGCTTCTCGTGCCTTGGTGACATAAGCGATCCGCGAGAACGTCACCTCGCTGTAGCCCCGGCCATAGCGGCGCATCATCCCATCTTGGGCCTGCGCGTACCCGGTCACGATAGGAAGCTCGCGTGCAAGATCGCGCCCCGCCAGTGCCTGTGTGATTCGTTCATCCAGGTTCAAGGAGTCGGGGTCACGCCATCCCGAGAGATCGACCAGCACGGCATTGACGCCCTCCTTCTTCAGCAGCAGCACCGTGTTGTGTGCGCTATGAAGCTCGCCCAGAGCACTCAACATTTCCCGCACGGTGTCCAAGTGCTCCTGCAACTTGAAGTGACCAAATGCACAAAGCCGGTGAAGGTCCATTAAACAGGAACGCGTACCCTCGATGCGCTCCCGGATAAAAGCGTCCGCAATTTTCTGTTCCGGGCTCGATCCAAAAATTTCACGGTTACGGCGATACATCTGATCGGCTACGGCTGTGAGCGCATCACCCCACGCCCAATCCGAGTCGGATCCGGCGTAGAGGTGAAAGACACCCGGCTCGCCGGTCTTTTTGTTTTCAAGCAGCAAGTCGGTGAAGCCGCTGTAAGCTGAAACCACGAAGATTCGCCCATAAATCTGCTGCCGAGAGCGCTTCCCGAGAAAGATGTTCTCAAGCACCGCTTTCGTATCGGCCATCGAGGTGCCGCCAATTTTGTGAACACTGTGGTACCCGCGTCCGGGTGACGCGTTATCGGAGTGCATCGTCTGTCCTTCAATTTGGTTTAGGGTTACAGGCGCCGGTGCATTGACCAAACCTCAGGCATCCTCGGCAAGCGGTTCGGCACCTAGTGCGTAAGCGCCATCGGCGTCGTGCACTTCCCGGCCGTTGATGGGCGGGTTAAACACACAAGCCAGCTTCAACTCGCTGGTCGCCCTCAGGAGGTGCTTGTCGTTTTTGTCGAGCGCGTAGATGGTGCCCGGTTGGATCGGATAGATTTGACCATCGGAAGTCGTTTCGATCTCCCCTTCGCCTTCGATGCAGTAAACGGCTTCCAGGTGGTTCTTGTACCAGATAGGCGTCTCGGTGCCCGCGAAGATCGTCGTCACATGAAATGAGAACCCCATCTTATCGTTGGCCAAAAGCAACCGAGTGGATTCCCAAGTCTCGGTGGTGACCCGGCGATCGCTGGCTTCGGCTTCCTTGAGGGTACGTACGATCATTTTTCTGTTCCTTCCTAATTGTGTGATTTCCAGGCGCGCGGTTGGTAGGCGGTCAAGCCGCCGCGGTCGTTTCCCGGTGACATTCTCTTTGGCCCAGCACCTCGGTGAAGGCCGCTTCCAGAATGTCGAAGCCCTGATTCAGCTCGTCCTCCGATGTCGTCAGAGCCGCCAGACACTTGACCACTTCGCCGTCTGCACCGCTGGTTTCGATCACCAAGCCATTGCGGAATGCAGCCGAGCAAATGTCGGCTGCCTGGCTGCCGGACGTCATCGCGACGCCCTGCATCATACCCCGACCGCGCACTTCCACACAGGCTTGCGGCCAAGCATCCGCTATGGCGGTGAAGCGATCCCGGACGAGCGCGCCCTTGCGGCGCACCTCCGGTGCGAAGCTATTGCCGCCCCAGAATTTTTCCAAAGCCGCCGCGCCGGTTACGAAGGCATGGTTGTTGCCCCGGAAAGTGCCATTGTGCTCGCCAGGCTCCCATACATCGAGCGCGCGTCGGATCAGCGTGACTGCCATCGGCAAACCCATGCCCGACAACGATTTGGATAGCGTTATAATGTCCGGCTCGATCCGAGCTTCCTCGAAGCTGAAGAAATCGCCCGTCCTGCCACATCCGGCCTGGATGTCATCGACGATCAGCAGCATGTCGTGCTTGCGGCAAACCCGTTCCAGGTTGCGCAACCATTCGCTACCAGCAACATTCAACCCGCCTTCGCCTTGCAGGCACTCGACGATCACGGCGGCAGGCAATGTCACGCCGCTGGAGCCATCGCTCAGAACCTGGTCGAGATATTCGGTCGTATCGACGCCCTCCCCTAAGTACCCGTCAAACGGCACGGTTGGGGAGTTTCCAAGCGGCACGCCCGCGGCTGCCCGATGATGCTCGTTCCCGGTCACTGCGAGCGCGCCGAGCGTTACGCCGTGGAAACCGTTCGTAAAACTAATGACGCCTTCGCGCCCCTTGATCCGGCGCGCCAGTTTCAAGGCCGCCTCCACGGCGTTCGCGCCGGTCGGGCCGGTGAACTGCACCACGTAATCCAAACCACGCGGCTGGAGGATCAGCTGCTCAAAGCTTTCCAGAAACCGACGCTTGGCGCGGGTATGCATATCCAGCCCCTGCGTGATGCCGTTAGCCTGGATATAGTGGACCAGCGCCTCGGTCATATCAGGGTCATTGTGGCCATAGTTCAAGCTGCCGGCACCGCAGAGGAAATCCAGGTAACGTTTGCCGTCGGTATCTGTAAGCCAAGCGCCTTGTGCTTTATCAAACACCGTCGGAAAGGACCGTGCATAGGATTGGACCTCCGACTCGCGTCGCTTGAAGATCGATTTCGAGTTCTGGATCGAGGTTTCTTCGAGTGTGGACATGGAATGTCTCCCTTCGAGAATAAAGGACGGCAACCTGCCACCCGGTAAACCCGGGCAGGTCGCTATGAATGGGTTCAATGGATTGAAGCGGCGAAGGCCTGCGTTCAGGCAGCACGCCCGACTGACTGAGCGCCCAAGGTGTCAGATGGCAACACAACAGCCTCTGGATCGAAAGGTCCGATATCCCACAAGACCTCACTCTGCTGATCGCCGCCGAAATGCCGCTCGCGATCAAAAAGAATCCGTTGCTCGACTGGAGCGTCAAGCTGCTCTGCAAGCGTGGAGAATAGCGCCTGCGACGCTTTGTTCGTGGGCGTGATGGTGGTCTGCAAACCGGAAACGTTCAAACAGGCCGGACGGTGCAATAGCTCCAGAATCATGGACTGTGCCAGTTTGCGGCCCCGTGCGCGCTTATCCACCGCCACCTGCCAGATAAACAAGGTTTCGTCATCGCGAGGCAGGAGATAGCCGGACACGAAGCCCAGCACCTTGTCCTCCGCTTCGGCAAGCACGCAGGTTTCATTGAAGTGAGAGCACTGCAGAAGATTGCAGTAGATGGAGTTCTCGTCCAATGGCGCGCAGCGCTCGATCAAGTCGTTGACAGCAGCGCCATCGCCGGCCGTTGGCGATCTCAAGACTATCTGGCTTTGAAGCGATCTATGGAGGGCAGTCTGGTTTGAGGAGTCTAGGGATGGGCGGGCATCCGAAAGCTCGGGTGCCTTCTTGTCACGTTGGAGGGTCATTGTCTCCTTCTTCTGCGTTGTTCCCAGGGCGGGTGAACGGGCAGAATGTAACAATCGCGACCTTCTACATCAAGGGTCCGTCTAAAAAATGTTTATTTTCAATTATTTCTTGAGCTTTCTATAAGTCGCAAAAAGGACATCTATTTCTTTCGGGACGATCAGGGGGCGCCTAATCCGGGTATCACACCCCCTGTCGTCCTTCTTTTTATTTATGGGGCAAACCGTACCCGGACAGTAGCCCCGGCCCCCTTCGAAACTTCTACGCCGTTGGCTGATGCCGGATCGTAGAACGTCTAATTTGTATGAACTGAAACAGAGCGATCAGATGCGCGATGACGAAGAACGGCACCAGAAAGCTCGGGAAAACGTTCAAGGGCCAAACCTCCAGCGGCGCACTGGTGATCCCGCCTGAAACCAGCCCAGGCAGCACGCCACTGGTCAGGTTGGCGGCGACGATGGCTACGACGAAATCCATCAACCCGAGGAGATGAAACGCGAGAAATCCACCATGCCCCGCAAACCTTGGGTTTGCCAAAAGCCTGCTCAACACGACCGCAGCTGCAAAGCCGATCGCCAAATCGCCCAACCCCGCCGGCCAGGCAAAGATTGGCGGCAATCCATCCAGGGCGAGCACCAGCAGAAACGCAAATCCTATGACCCGCCAAAGCTGCAGCGCCGTCAGCATCCGAAGATCCTGAGCAAGCATGAAGCGGCGGAACCGGGCCAAGAACGCAAATGCGAGCAGAAACAATAGAATCGGTCCGACGACTGTCAGCGCAATCGGTGACATCAAGCTTGGCTCTGCGCTGGCCAACCAGCCCTTGGAACCGACCAAGTAGGCCAGAAGAAAGAAGAACGCCACGACAGCCAGCCCCAATGTCGCTCTTTTGGCGCACCAACGGCCGTCGCCTCCGGTCACTTCGTATGAATCGGCCGTGTTGTCGCTTCCGTCGGTCATCAACTTGCCTTTTATAGTGTATCTACACGCTTTTTGTTAGCCTAACGCGCCCGTCAATTTCCTGTCGATGTTCAGACTCGGGGTTGTTTCGCCATCGAGATTACGTCTTTGAGATCACCAAGCAGTCCGTTCCAACGTTCTGGCCCGAATCCCTCCGAGAAGCGATTCTGCACCGTCCGCCACAGCGGCTTTGCTTCTTCGAACAACGCCCTTCCGTCATCGGTTAGGCGCACCTTGTGCACGCGCTGATCGCTACCCTGGCCTTGTTCGACTTCAATCAAACCGCGCCGCACCAATGGCTGCAGATTGCGGGTCAAGGTCGTGCGATCCATGACCATCAACGCGGCCAAACGCGTGATCGGCACCTCTCCCGCGAGGCTCAGGGTCCCCAACAGCGTGAACTGTGTCGCTTTCAGCTTCACCGGCCGCAGCGCCGCATCATAGGACTGGGTAACCACCCGGGCCACACGGCGAAAATTGGCGCAGGTGCAAGCCATGATTTCTGCGGGTGATTCGCCCTTGCTTCCCGTCGATTTGCCGTCTCGCTTCTGCATACGAGTGTATATGCACTCTTTTCAATTTGCAGTCAAGTCCCCCATGGAAGTATTCTGGCACAATACGGAAGTGCTTGGCGCTCCGCCTCGCCCGAGGCATGCTATCGGCCAGCGCGATAGGCCCGGCCAATGCCGAGGCCGCAGGAGAGAGTTCCAAGCGCTCAACCAGGACTCTCGAAAATGAAGTCACCTATGCAAAAGCGAAGGTTGGCCGCTATCGTCGCCGCTGACATGGTGGGCTACAGCAAGCTCATGGAGCACGATGAGGCGGGAACGCATGCGCGCCTGAAGGCGCATCGCATAGAGCTGATCAACCCCGTCATCGACAGAACCGGCGGCAATATCATCAAGACCACCGGCGACGGCATGCTGATTGAATTCCCCAGCGTCGTCGACGCTCTGGCCTGTGCCGTGGAGATCCAGACCCGCATGGCACGGCGCAACAGCGACCTGCCGGAGACCTCGCGAATTGAGTTCCGAATAGGCATTAACCTCGGTGATGTGATCGTCGACGAGGACGACATCTTCGGTGACGGCGTGAACCTCGCCGCCCGCCTGGAGCAGTGCGCCGACCCGGGCGGCATCTGCGTCAGCCAGGTTGTCTACGACCAGGTGCAGGGGCGGATCGAAGTTGCTTTCGAGGACATGGGCGAGCGCACCGTCAAGAATATCTCCCGGCCGCTCCGCATGTATCGTGTGGTGCTGGATGCGCCCGCCAGCAGCAGCCCCGGCAAGCCTGAGAAACCTCGGGGTGAAGACACCTCCGTCAGCAAGCCCTCCATCGCCGTGCTGCCGCTGGAGAACATGAGCGGCGACCCGGAACAGGAATTCTTCACCGATGGCCTGACCGAAGACATCATCACGGAACTGGCCCGGTTCCACGAGCTTCTGGTGATCTCGCGCAACTCGACCTTCACCTATAAAGGCAAGGCTTCAAACTTGAAGACCGTGGCTAAGGAACTGAACGTCGACTACATCCTGGAAGGGAGCGTACGCAAGGCAGGCGACCGGATCCGCGTGACCGTGCAGCTGATTGAAGCAGACGAGGACCGGCATATTTGGGCGGAGCGCTACGACCGCAAGCTGGAGGACGTGTTCGCGATCCAGGACGAAATCACCACCGCCATCGTCTCCACGCTTTTCCGGCGGGTCGAAGACGCCACCCAGCGGCGCGCGAAGGTCAAACCAACGGAAAATATGCAAGCCTACGAGTGCGTCCTGGGCGCAAAGGTGCTGCACCACCGTTCGACGCGAGCGGATAACCTGGCGGCGCAGGAATTGATAAACCGCGCCATCGGACTGGACCCCGGCTACGCCCACGCGCATTCCTGGCGTGCCTGCATTCTGGGACAGTCCTGGGTCCATGATTGGTGCGAGGACCGTGATGCGACCTGGAACGCCGTTCAGGACGAGCTTAGGACCGCCTTGTCACTGGACGACAACGACGGCGACGTTCACCGGATCCTGGCGGCGGTCGCCGTTGCTTCCGACGACCTGGAAAAAGCCCGGTTTCACCAGGACCGGGCGCTCAGCCTCAACCCCAACTACGATCTCGTCGTCGTTCAACAGGGCGAGTTGCTGACCTGGGCGGGAAAGCCCGAGGACGGCATCGAGTGGATTCTCAAGGCCATGCGCATCAGCCCCTATCACCCCGAGCGATTCTGGGGTCATCTGGCACGGGCACAGTTCGCCGCAGAGCGCTACGGCGACGCCATCGCCTCCTTGAAGCACATCACCGGCTGCGACGCTCAGGCCCATGCCCTCTATGCCGCCGCCTACGCGCGCATGGGCGAAACCGTGGCCGCCAAGGCGCACGCCGCGGAGGCGCTGAAATGTGACCCTAAAATGACCCTGGAAACTTGCGCCGCCCAGCTTCATTACGCCAGCCAGGAGGAACGCGACGAACACCTCAAGGCACTGGCGGAGGCCGGTATCCCGGCCTGACCTGTCATGCCTGTACCCGGCTCAATGGGGCTCAGTGACTGACGCCGAGGAAGGCATCCATCAGCAGTAGCACGGCGGCGCCTCCCGCAAAGACGGAGGCGGTTACATTGAGATAGACGGTCGCGGTGGTTTCTTCCTTGAGCGCTTCCAACGCCTCCCGGCAGGTAGGATGATCGGCGGAGGATCGTTTCTTGCTGACGGCAACGTAAATGTTCAAAGCAGTTGCGGCGGAAATAGAAAAAATTGAAAGCGCTTCCAGATGCACCCTGTCGACCTTTTATTATTGATTCTGCGGAAGGGAGACCCTCTCATAAAACATTCGCTGACTGATATGCATATTGCGAATAGAGGCTTCCACCACACTGCATATTGATTAAATAAATTTAGATGTATCCTGGTCAGAAAGATCCGAATTCCTGCCGATTCCAGCAATAAAAAACCTCTGAATCAAGATGGTTTGAGGAACTTCCCCAACCGCGACATCACGTAGGTTCGCGACTCCGGGTTCTTGAACACGAGATCATAGACGATACGGGAACAGTTCAAGATCATTAGGACCATGAGAAATCCCCAAAGAACGGGGGCCAACGGCAATTCCTCAAGCACCAAGAATTGATCCCAAGTGGTCCAGGAAAATTCTGACTGCAGCGCGGCATACTTCACTGCCAGGTCTGTATTCTCCCCAAGGTGATGGAAGAAAACCGGCACTAAACCTGTCCCAAGATAGTGGGCATAGAATGACAGGAGATAAAGGCCGGCGACGAGTGAATATCCCACTTGTATTACTGGCCCCGAAAGCGCCATAGGTATCGCCAACCATGTGAGGTATTGTGCAGCAGAGGCTGGCGACAATACCATGAAGATTAGAAACGTCAGATTAACAGCCTTTACAAGTGTGCTGCCGCTCTCGGATCGGCTGGGCTGTCCAGGCCGAAAACTTGATAACCAGGAAAGAGAAACGATCGCAATCAAAAGAATTGGCAACAGGGCTTCACGCCACGCGGGGAAGAACCAACCGATTCCCCAAAACCCGCTTGTACCTTTATACACAAAAATGTTCCGAATGAGATCAGGGCCCGCAAGGTAAACGGGGAGCAAATACCCAACCGCCAGCGGCCATAACGTGCCAAGCACAAACCTGAAACGCGCCCGCCAACTTGGCAAGCAAAAGATAAAAGCAGGCAGCACTATCAAAGGAACGATTTTGATATTCAAAGCCAAACCGAGCGCCAGTCCCGCCAGAAAATAGGCTCGCTTGAACACTACGACATAGACCGCCAAGAATACCAAAAACATGAAAATTGGATCGGTGTTTCCATGCACGCCGCTCACGAGCAGCATCACTGGCGACAGGGCAAAAAGCGCAGCCGTAAGCACGCCTCGGATTGGCCCTAATAGGAGCGAGCCCAAAGCCCAAACAAGCCAGAGGCTGCCAAAGTCGGCGATCACCGACATCATCCTGAGCAGCGCCGAAAACAGCCACAGACTCTCACCGGAAACAGCGCCAAGAAACCATATGACGACCGCCATCAATGGCGGGTGATTGAAGTACCAGATATCCGAATAAATGCTGACGATTGAATTATTGCGCGTAAAATCGCTGAACTGCGCCCAATAAAGGACGTCATTTGTCCCCAATGTTTGAAATATTAGAGAGATTTTAAGTAGAACGGAAAAAACCCCAACGACATTAATGGCATTTTTCCAGTTTGATTTTCCTGCCTCACTTGTGGGCTCTGTTTCTATCTTCCTCAATTCACCAATCGAACGACAGCTGCCACGACAGCAGAGATCGCGAGCCACCCAATTGCCATCCACGTCGCAGCTCGGCGGAGTTGACCTCCCACCAGCCAGAACCCGGCAAAGACCGCTGCCAGAAACAAAAATGCTTCCATCAATTTGCGTTAGATCAGCAGGGCAAGCAATTGTATGACCGCCTTATGGCGGTTTAAAAACATAATTAACCTCTTTTTACGTGTGGTTTATTTTATAACGTATATTATTATTAAATTTGTCTGAAAATTTTACAATTAAAAATCGTGTTTTTCCGATCTGAAATGGCATTCACTGCTTGATCAGAAATACGTGTGAAACTGCGCTAAAACAGCTAATTGGGTTACTTTGTCGCGGCGAATGAAGCAGGTTTTAACAACCTCATAAAAGTGACCCGGAAGCGGCTTGGTCGTCGTGGGAGTTTTTGTGTCAACGGCGGTAAGTCGTGCCGGGATCTCGCCAGGCGGTCTTGGTTATTGAGCTCACATGAGGCGGCTAAACGTATCTAGTTTGGGACCACGGCAAAGTCGGTCTCGGTGACGCCATTACTGATCGCGTGACACGTTGAACCATTGGACTCCTTCTGACAGGCTTTGATTGCCACAGCGCTCATGCCGCTCGATGCACAAGGTGTTTTTGGGCAATAGGAATAACCACAGGATCGGCCGTCTTCCGACAGGGCAAAGTAAGTGGCCTGGGGGTCATTTTTGTACTGCTTGAAAAAGGCATAGCAGTCGGCGGATATGCGAATCTGCTCTGCGCCCGCGCTCTCGGAAATCAATGCAACAGATAGAAGGATCAACAGTGCCTGTACAAGTCTCATCACACGCCTTTTAGTGCCGTTCCATTACTAACTCGCAGGCCTACGCAAGGCCTCTATGCAGATGAAAAGCTCCGGCCCCAGTGCCGCTTCGGTCGTACAGAAGGAGACAGCCGTTAGAAATCTGTACCGTACCTTTTCCCTACATTGAGCGCGGCGTCCTGCCACCTATCATTGCGTATGGGACAAATTTTTTCCGTGGAGGTCAAGAAAAACGATAGTTACTTATATTTTTTACTATTTTTGCGGGCATCTTTCAGAAGCTATGGACGCCCCCTCTCGTAATAGTGGTGCGCGGTCCGCGTACCGCACGACAGGGCGGAGACCAAAAAGCCGCCCAAGGGGCGGCTCGGTCGTCATGGAAAATCTGAAATCGCCGGTCGGCGGAACCGTTGGCGTCCCCTAGGGGAGTCGAACCCCTGTTTCCGCCGTGAGAGGGCGGCGTCCTGGGCCACTAGACGAAGGGGACGTGGCCGGCGCAGGGCGGTGATATAACCAAAGACCGCGGCCCTGACAAGGGCAATCCACCGCGCCGACGAATATTGCGCGGCGGCCATAACGCGGCGGCGCGACTGTTGAGCCCCGCCGTACGCCCTTACCCACCCTTCTTGGCCTTGTAGGCGGCAATGGCCTGCTTGAGTTCCTCTTCTTCCTCGCAACCGAAGAAGCCACAGGCGTCGTCCAGGCGTTCAAGAACCTTCTCGGCTTCCGCCAGACGGTTGGTCTCCAGATAAAGCTCACCCAGATACTCCAGGGCGTAGATATGCTCGTCGTCGATCGCCAGAGCCTGATCGTAGTAACCCTCCGCCTCCTGGTACCGTCCGAGCTTGCGGGTGGCAAAACCCTTCAAACTATAAAGATCGGCGTTCTTGGCCTGACTCTGCTGCAGGCCATCCAGCTTGACCAGCGCCGCCTCGTACTGCTCATTGACGATCAGGGCGCGAACCTCCTTGAAGGGATCGTTCGTCCCGCTGTCGCCGCCCAAATCGGCGCGTGCGCCTCCCCCGGCCCCCGGCAATGCGATAAGCAAGGCCAGGAGAACCGCCGACGCCAGAGCGCCTACAGAAAAGGCTCTTTCTTGGAGATGCATGTTGCTCCGCTCCTCTCACCAACGCATGGGCGCTAGGATGCCTGGCTCCGTTTCCCGGTCAGGTCCCGCGCCGCCGCGACGAAGGCCTCGATCTCGGAGACCTCGCTGTCGAAGGCTGTCACCAAACGATAGACCCCGGCCCCGCCAAAGGTCCAGGGGTAGAAAATGAAGCCGCGCTCGGCCAGGCCGGCAGCAACGGCATCGGACAGGCGCAGGAATATCTCGTTACCCTGCACCGGGGCTACCAGTTCGATCCCCTCCAGGGCCTGCAAGCCGTCAGCCAGCAGACTGGCGGTATCGTTGGCGCGGGCAGCCAAACGGAGCCACAGATCGTCGGCCAGATAGGCTTCGAGCTGAGCGGATATGAAACGCATCTTGGAGTAAAGCTGCGCCGCCCGCTTGCGACGGAAAGGCAGACTTTCCGCCAGGCCGCGATCAAAAACCACCACAGCCTCGGCGGCCAGACAGCCATTCTTGGTGGCGCCGAAAGAAAGCACATCGACTCCCGCCTTCCAGGTCATCTCGGCGGGGCTGCAGCCCAGGCCGACCAAGGCGTTGGCGAAGCGCGCACCGTCCATCTGCACCCGCATTCCGGCATGCCGGGCCACCTCGGTAAGGGCGGCGATCTCGGAAGGACTATAGGCCGTGCCCCACTCGGTGAGCTGCGTCAGTGCCAGTACGGCGGGCTGCACGTGGTGTACATCGCCCTGACCTGAATTGGCGAGCTTGCGGGCCAGCGTCTCCGGATCAAGCTTGCCGACAGCGCCGGGCAAGCCGATCTGGCGCGCACCACCGGTGAACAGCTCGGGCGCGCTGCTTTCGTCCAGAATGATATGTGCATGCTCGTGACAGTAGATCGCCCCCCAGGGCGGCGTGATGATCGACAGCCCCAGGGTGTTGGCAGCCGTCCCGGTCGCCACCGGAAAGACGGCACAGTCGGCCTCGAACACCTCGGCCAGTCGCCGCTCGACACGAGCCGTCCAGTCATCGCCACCATAAGGCATGGCGCGACCGGTCGCGGCCTCGGCCAGAGCCTCCAGGATTTCCGGGGCGGCCCCGGCTGTGTTGTCCGACGCGAAGTTCTGGTTCATCGCTCAGGGCTCCTGTAACTGCGGGCTGATGCGGCCGACTATCCGGCCATTGTCCGGACTGACCAGCAACAGGTCGTCGCAGCCCAGGCTTGACGGCCCCTCCAGGCGCACCAGCAAGAGGCCTCCGTCAAGCTGAACATCGCCAAGGCGGCAACCCTTGGGCAGTGGCAAATCGGCTTGCCATGAAGCGGTATCCAGCCCCGGCGTGACGATGACTGCGGTCCCGTCACCGTCCTTGGGTGTGCTTACACGGCCTGCGATGGTGAACACGATTACGGCAAAGCCGACCACGATCAGCACAGCCATTCCAATAACAAGGACTTTCAGAGCCTTCACGCTATGCTATCCATTACGCTCGACAATCAACTGGAACCTGGCCAGCATGACCGTAGACGACACACGGCAGAAACTGGAAGTGAGCGCCGAGGAAGCCGGCCAACGTCTGGACCGATTCCTGACCGCCCATCTCCCCGACCTCAGCCGCTCGCGCTTGAAGGCGCTGATCGAAGACGGCCACCTGCAGGTGGACGGCGCGACGATAATGCAGCCCTCCGCCAGGGTCAAACAGGGTCAGCGTCTGGAACTCCACGTTCCCGAGGCCGCACCGGCTCTGCCCGAGGGCGAGGCCATCCCCCTGGATATCCTTTTCGAGGACGAACACCTGCTGGTGCTAAACAAGCCCGCCGGGCTGGTCGTCCACCCTGCGCCCGGCAACATGACGGGCACCCTGGTAAACGCGCTGATCGCTCATTGCGGCGACAGCCTGAAGGGCATCGGCGGAATCAAACGGCCCGGGATCGTTCATCGTCTGGACAAGGACACCAGCGGGGTCATGGTGGTCGCCAAGACCGAAGCGGTCCACAAGGCGCTGGTCGACGCCTTCGCCAAGCGCGACCTGGAGCGTCGCTATCTCGCTTTGGTCTGGGGCTTGCCTGCCCCCTCCAGCGGGCGCATCGAAGGCAACATCGGCCGCAGCCCGCGCAATCGCAAGAAAATGGCCGTCGTGACCAGTGGCGGGCGCGAAGCCGCCACGCGCTACCGGGTCCTGGAGAGCCTCGCTCAAGGGACGGCGGCGCTGGTGGAGTGCAAGCTAGAGACCGGGAGAACGCATCAAATTCGCGTGCACATGACCGAAGCGGGTTACCCCCTGATCGGCGATCCGCTATATGGACGCGCATCGCAAGCCCGGATGCGGGCGCTCACCGCGGCGGCTCAGAGCGCCGTCAAAGCATTTCCGCGTCAGGCCCTGCATGCAGCCAGCCTTGGATTTCGGCACCCGGCGAGCTGCGAATGCCTTGAATTTGCCACAGAATTGCCATCCGATATCCAAGCCTTGAAAGATAGTTTAGAAGCACTTTAATATAGTAGGAACTTGATACGGTGGGGGCTGACGCCAAGATGGCAAGGTGGCTCTCGGCTTCAGGTTCCCAGTACAAGAAACATCTGTTCGAAAGGGGAGCAGCGACATCATGGCCGCGCCCAGAATGCCGTCGGTATCCGAGAGCAACCTGACCCGCTACCTGCAGGAAATCCGTAAATTTCCGATGCTGGAGCAGAACGAGGAGTACATGCTCGCCAAAAGCTGGCGTGAGCATGACGACGTCGAGGCTGCCCACAAGCTGGTGACCAGCCACCTTCGGTTGGTGGCCAAGATCGCCATGGGTTATCGCGGCTATGGCTTGCCGGTCTCCGAATTGATCTCCGAGGGTAATGTCGGCATGATGCAGGCGGTCAAGCGCTTCGACCCGGAGCGCGGTTTCCGCCTGGCAACCTATGCGATGTGGTGGATCCGCGCCGCCATCCAGGAATACATTTTGCATTCCTGGTCCTTGGTGAAGATGGGTACGACCGCCGCGCAGAAGAAGCTGTTCTTCAATCTGCGTAAGATGAAGGGCAAGATCCAGGCCATTGACGAGGGCGACCTGCATCCTGAACAGGTAACCTATATCGCGACCGAGCTAGGCGTTCCCGAGGCTGACGTGGTCTCGATGAACCGCCGCCTCGCTGCCCCGGACCATTCGCTGAACGCGCCGCTGCGCCAGGACGGCGACGGAGAGTGGATGGATTGGCTGGAGGACGAAAGCGAGAGCCAGGAATCCCAGCTCGCCGAAAGCGAGGAACTTGGCAAGCGACGTGCGCTGCTCAAGCACGCCATGGCCACGCTGAATGAACGCGAAAGGCATATCCTGACGGAACGACGCTTACAGGACGAACCCACGACGCTGGAAGACCTAAGTCAGGTTTACGGTATCAGCCGCGAACGTGTGCGCCAGATCGAGGTGCGCGCTTTCGAAAAGCTGCAGAAATCGATCCGTAATGCTGCGATTGAGGAACGGCTCGCCAGCGAACAACAATTGGCCGAAGCGGACTCCTGATCCCGGCAAGCGACGCAAGATACCTGAGTCAAGTAAGCGGCGGCCTGCTGTACAAGCAGCGCCGCCTCTTTCTTATCCGGCGAAAGGATCCTTCATGAGGATTGTATCGTCACGCTCAGGGCTGGTGGACAGCAAGGAAACCGGCGCCTTGATCAACTCCTCGACCCGGCGAACATACTTGATTGCGGTTGCGGGCAGATCGGCCCAGCTTCGCGCGCCGTAGGTACTCTCCTGCCAGCCTTCCATCGTTTCGTAGACCGGCGTCACCTTTGCCTGATACTCGGTCATGGCCGGTAAATAGTCGATCCGCTTGCCGTCCAACTCATAGGCAACACAGACCTTCAATTCCTTCAAGCCGTCCAATACGTCCAGCTTTGTAAAGGCAATCCCGTCGATACCGCCAACCTTCACGGCCTGCTTCACCATCACGGCATCGAACCAGCCGCAGCGGCGCTGGCGCCCGGTCACGGTTCCGAACTCGCGACCGCGCTCACCAAGCGTGCGGCCGATCTCGTCGCTCAGCTCGGTCGGGAAAGGTCCCGAACCGACCCGCGTCGTGTAAGCCTTGGTGATTCCCAGCACGGTACCGATGGCTTTCGGTCCGACGCCCGAACCGGCGGCTGCCTGGCCGGAAACCGTGTTGGAGGAAGTCACATAAGGATAGGTCCCGTGGTCGACATCCAACATGGCGCCCTGTGCGCCTTCGAAAAGGATGCGCTTACCCTGACGCACGGCCGTATCAAGCGTCCGCCAGACCGGCTGGGCATAAGGCAGGATACGCGGTGCCAGCTCCAGCAGGTCCTTTACCAGTTGGTCGCCGTCCACCTCAGGTTCGCCCAGGCCCCGCAGCAAGGCATTGTGATGCAGCAGCATGCCTTCGATCCGGCGCAGCAGATTCTCTTTGTCGGCGATATCGCAGATGCGAATGGCCCGGCGTCCGACCTTGTCCTCGTAGGCGGGCCCGATACCCCGGCCGGTCGTGCCGATCTTCTCTTTGCCGCGCGCAGCTTCGCGAGCCCGGTCCACGGCCCCGTGCATCGGTAAAATCAAGGCGCAGGTATCGGAAATCTTGAGATTGTCGGGGGAGATATCGACACCCTGCTTTTTGATCCGTTCAATCTCATCCATCAGGGCCCAGGGATCGACCACGACACCATTGCCGATGATCGCCAGCTTGTTCGGGCGCACCACGCCGGACGGGAGCAGCGACAATTTGTAGGTCTGGCCACCGATTACCAGGGTATGGCCGGCATTGTGGCCTCCCTGGAAACGTACCACCACGTCAGCGCGCTCCGACAACCAGTCGACAATCTTGCCCTTCCCTTCATCGCCCCATTGGGAGCCGACGACGACGACATTGGCCATGATTTCAGTTTTCCTCCACTTTTCGGAGCGTTTCGCCGGACAGCCAGTAATCGCAGGCCATCCTGCGGGCCTCCTTGCGATCTTCCTCTACCGGATCGTGTCCGGCCAGGGTGACAAAGCCTTTTTCACGCAGCGCAGTCGCAATTTTAGGGTCATGACCCGCCGGCAGGTAGACGCGCGATGGCGCATCCGGTTCTGGCAGGGCCCTGAGCAGACTATCCATATACAGGGTGACACCCGTCGCAGGCTCAAAGCAGCCGCCCGCCGCGCGCGCCGCGTAGCGGCCGCCGCGTCCCAATTCGCCGCGTACACCGCGCGCAAAGAACGCAAACGACACACCCGTCTGATACTCGAATCCGCGATGTTCCGTCGGGTCGACGGTGATGCGCAAATCCGGCTTCAATTCCCGCAGCCGCTCGACAACCGCCAGCAGCCGTTCAAGCTCTTCCTGCGCATCTTCCGGCACTGTCAGGCGCGACAGCGCCGCAACCGCCCGTTCTACCGGTCCAGCAGCGCGCAAAAGCGCACTCAGAAGCTTTCCGTGCTCTTTCGAAATGGCCTTGACGGCCGCAGCATCCTTGCGATCCAACGCTTCACGCAAGTCGGCGCTTTCCGATGGCGACAATCCTAGCGTGCGCGCTATGGCAGGAACCAGCGTCGGCAGCGCTATATCAACGCTAAGCCGCGTGACGCCGATCTTTTCCAATGCCGAGGCCGCCAATGCGATTATCTCGGCGTCGGCGCCGCTGCTTTCGCTACCGATTAATTCGGCTCCGACCTGAGCAATCTGACGGTCGTTGCGGAGCTGATTGCCCTTCACCCGCAGTACCTGACCAGCATAACAGAGACGCAACGGCCTCGGCTCACCGGAAAGCCGCGTGGCGGCGATGCGTACGACCTGGGTGGTCATGTCGGCACGCAGACCCATCATTCGCTGGCTGAGCGGGTCCATCAATCTGAAGGTCTGCTGCGATAAAGCCGCGCCCGCACCGTCGAACAGTGTTTCCTCGAACTCAAGCATCGGCGGTTTGACGCGTTGGTAGCCACAGGCTGAAAAGAGATCGAGGATACGCGAAATGGCCGCCGACTCCTGAGCGGCTTCCGGCGGCAACAAATCCACCATGCCTGCTGGCAACAGAGCTTTTTCGCCTTTTTCCGTCATGCTATCGGCATTATCCAATTAAACGGTACTAGGCCCCTAGCGGGCGTAGCCACAAACCCGCGTTGTACTAGCCTTTTTGTTGGGCGGCTGAAAGGGAAAATGCCTTTCCACGATGGAGCCAGCCAGGAAAACCCGCTAGCTTCGGTCGCGAAACCAACCGGAGAGATCATGACCGATAAGGTTAGTCCCCCTGATGATCCGCCCTCACTGGCTAGCTGTGCCTTGGGTTTGGACAAACTTCTAGGCCCGGTGCTGCTGTTATCCGGGGTTCTGCTCGCGTTCGGCTGGACTCTGCCAATGATGACGGTATCCCGCTTCGTTTTCCTATCGGAAGAGGTCTCAATTCTCCGTGCCATCGGCCAGCTTTGGGATGCCGATGAGATATTTCTCTTCCTGGTCATTGCAACCTTCTCTGTGGTCTTTCCCGCGTTGAAGGTCGGTATAGGCTTGCTCCTTTGGTATCGCTCGCGACACGCCATTCGCAGGCGCCGCTGGCTTGCCGGTCTGGAAATGCTAGGGCGCTGGTCGATGCTGGATGTCTTCGTGGTGGCATTGATCGTAGTCGCCATCCAGATATCGCTGATCGACGATGTCGCCCTGCACGCCGGACTCTACGTCTTCACCGCCGCAATCCTGCTATCGATGCTGGTACTACGCCGCATGGAAACCCTCGCCCAACGCTTGGACAGGACTCAAAGCAAGGGTTGAAAGCTCAAGGGTTCCGCCCGTTCCACCAAATCCAATGCCCGCACTTTCTTCAAGGTCTCAGCGCTTAGACTTTGATCCAACTCGAGAAGTGCGATGGCGTCACCGCCGGGACTGCTGCGTCCCAGATGGAACGTGGCGATGTTGACACCCGCGTCCGATAGGATGGTGCCCAGGCGCCCGATCAGACCGGGCTTATCCTTGTTGGTGATGTAGAGCATATGCGGGCCCAACTCGGCCTCGACCTGAATGCCTTTGATTTCCACGACCCGGGGCTTGGTTCCACCGAACAGGGTTCCCGCGACCGACCGTTGCCCACGGTCAGTCTTGACCGTCACACGGATTAGTGTCTGATAGTCGCAATCACCGTCACGCTTGGTTTCCGACAAAGCGATGTCGCGCTCGCGCGCAAGGACCGGTGCGTTGACCATGTTGACACTGTCCAACATGGGACGTAGCAAGCCCGTTAGGACGGTTTGCGTCAGGGGCCGGCAATTGAGTTCAGCCACGTGGCCTTCGTACTCGATGTTGACTGAAGTCAGGCCGGTTCTGGTCAATTGCCCGGCAAAGGAACCCATCTGTTCGGCGAGCTGCATGTAGGGCTTCAGGCGTTTGGCGTCCTCCGCGCTCAACGACGGCGTATTGAGAGCGTTGCGTACCGCGCCGGTGAGCAGAAAATCCGCCATCTGTTCGGCGATTTGCAAGGCCACCTTTTCCTGTGCTTCGCTGGTCGAGGCGCCCAGATGCGGCGTGCACACCACCTGTTCCAATCCAAATAACGGGCTTTCGCGCGCCGGTTCCGTCTCGAATACGTCAAGGGCAGCGCCCGCCACCTGTCCCGACTGGATGGCGTTGTAGAGCGCGGCTTCGTCGACCAGCCCACCGCGCGCGCAGTTAATGATGCGAACACCAGGTTTGGTCTTGGCGAGTGATTCCTCATTCAAGATACCGCGCGTCTGTTCGGTCAAGGGAACATGAAGGGTGATGAAATCCGCCGCCCCTAGAAGTTCATCCAGCTCAACCTTTCTGACCCCCAGGTCGTCGGCGCGCTCGTTGCTCAGGAAGGGGTCATAGGCAACCACCTTCATTCGCAAGCCCAGTGCCCGCTCGGCGACGATGGAGCCGATATTTCCGCACCCCACAATGCCGATCGTTTTGCCGGTTAACTCGACGCCCATGAAGCGGGATTTTTCCCACTTTCCGGCCTTCGTCGAACTGTTGGCTTCAGCAATCTGGCGCGCCAGCGTGAAGAGAAGGGCCAATGCATGCTCGGCGGTGGTGATGGAGTTTCCGTCCGGCGTGTTCATCACGACAATGCCGCGTCCGGTGGCGGCGGCAATATCGACGTTATCGACACCAATACCAGCGCGCCCGATCACCTTCAGGTTCGTCCCAGCGGCAATAATCTCGGCGGTCGCCTTGGTCGCCGAGCGCACGGCCAGCCCATCAAACGCCGCGATTTTCTCCTTGAGTGCTGCTGGCGTCAGATCGGTGGCCACCACCGTCTCGATGCCGCGCGCTTCAAAAATCTCGGCCGCAAGGGGGCTCATTTTATCGCTGATCAGAACCTTAGGCATTGTGCTTGTTCAATCCTCTCCAAGCTATGAATTAAGCGGGGCTCAGGTACCTTGTGTACTACATGGGTGCGTTCAGGCGGACATCTCACCCTTAACGGCGGCATAAGCCCAATCCAACCAGGGAAGGAGCCGTGTCATATCGCCGCTATCGACCGTAGCACCACCCCACAGCCGCAGCCCCGGAGGTGCGTCGCGGTAGCCGTTGATGTCGTATGCGACGCCTTCGGCCTCCAGCAGGGCCGCAATCTTCTTGGGAACGGATGCCTGTTCCTTTTCAGACAGCGCCGCAAACCAGGGCGATACGATTTTGATGCAAATCGACGTGCAGGAGCGCTGAGAGGGCTCGGTTGCCAGGAAATCGGCCCAGTCGCTTGTCGATACCCAACGGGCGACTGCAGACAGGTTGGCCTCCGCGCGCGCTTTTAAAGCCGGGAGTCCGCCGATCTCCACCCCCCAACGCAGGCTATCCAACTGATCCTCGACGCAAAGCATCGAGGGAGTGTTTATCGTGGCGCCCTCGAACACCGCCTCATCCAATTTACCGCCTTTGGAAAGCCGGAAAATCTTCGGCATCGGCCACTCGGGTTGATAGCTCTCCATGCGCTCGACCGCGCGTGGGCTCAAGGCCAGCATGCCGTGCGCCGCTTCGCCCCCCATAACCTTCTGCCAGGACCAGGTCACGACATCCAAGCGATCATACGGCAAATCCATCGCGAAGACCGCCGAGGTCGCATCGCAAATCTTGAGGCCCGGTCCATCGGGAATCCAATCGCCGTCGGGCAATCGGACACCGGATGTCGTGCCATTCCAGGTGAAGACAAGATCACGCTCACCATCAACGGCAGAGAGATCCGGCAAGGACCCGTAATCGGCCTTCAATACGCGAACATCGGAAAGCTTGAGTTGCTTGACCACATCCGTCACCCAGGCGCTGCCGAAGGATTCCCAAGCGAGCATATCCACCCCTCTTGGGCCCAGCAGGTTCCACAAGGCCATCTCGATGGCGCCGGTGTCGGAGGCTGGAACGATCGCCAAACGCCAGCCTTCGGGCAACCCGAGCAACCGCTTGGATAGCTCGATTACCTCGGCCAATCTGGCCTTCCCTTCCCTGGCGCGGTGCGACCGTCCCAGAAAGGCATTGGACAGCACCTCCGTCGACCAGCCCGGCCGCTTTGCACAGGGACCCGAGGAGAAGTTCGGGTTCTGCGGCTTAACCGCGGGCGGTTGCACGGATGTCAGGGGTCGTGCCGTCGGATTCATCTGTCGTTCCCTTGCATTAGATGGTCGCTATCTGACAGTTTCGGCGCGGAGTTTAGGAGCCATGTTGCGGCGCGTCAACGCAGCCGAACCAAATTTTATCTTGGGCAGCAGCGGAGCAATCTCATAATTTTGCTGCGTTGCAAAATAAATTTACCTTCCTAAGAGGTATCGGACTAGGGGACACTAGGTTGGAACAGGGAAGAATCCATACATGACGCAACAGATACTGCTGCTAGGCATCATAGCTGCGACTCTGCTCCTCTTCGCCTGGGGCCGCTGGCGATATGATCTTGTTGCGGTCGTAGCACTCATGGCCAGTGTCACGCTTGGATTGGTGCCAGGAGAAGACGCCTTTTCCGGCTTTGGCCACCCGGCGGTAATAACGGTAGCCGCCATTTTGGTGATCTCCCACAGCCTCCAGAACTCAGGCGTGGTTGCCGGCATCGGCCGCATTCTAAATCCAGCGGGGCGCTACCCTGTCGGTCAGGTCTTTGTCTTGACCGGGACAACGATGCTGCTTTCGGCCTTCATGAACAATGTCGGCGCTCTGGCTTTGATGTTGCCGGTCGCTATCAACGCGGCACATATCAGCGGACGCCCGCCCAGCCAGCTCCTGATGCCCATATCCTTCGGGTCACTTCTGGGTGGCACGCTAACGCTGATCGGCACACCACCCAATATCATCATAGCGGCGTACCGGGAGCGCGAAACCGGCGTGGCCTTCGGATTGTTTGACTTTTCACCGGTCGGCTTGGGAATTGCCGGGTTGGGCTTGCTTTACATCGCGTTCCTTGGGTGGCGATTGCTGCCGGGCCGGGAGAACGAAAGCGCCCCGGCAGCGGAGCGTTTTGAAATAGAAGACTACATCACGGAAGTACGGATTACCGAAGGTTCGACCCTGGCCGGGCGTCGACTTGTGGACTTGGAAACGATGGCGCAATCCGACTTGGCGGTGGTGGCGCTGGAACGCCGTAAGGACCGGATGCTTGCCCCCTCGCCCTATCTACGTCTGCAAGTCGGTGATGTTTTGGTGCTGGAGACCGACCCCGCCACATTGAAACGCACAATGGAATCGGCGGGCCTGGAATTGATGGGTGCGCCGGAGTCGACTGCCAAATCGCTCCGCAGCGACCGTGTCGGGCTGGTGGAAGTCGTGGTCACGCCAGGATCGCGTTTCGAGGGCCGTACCGTCCGCAACTTGCGTCTGCATACCAGCTACGGGCTCAACCTGCTCGGCGTCTCGAGGCGCGGCGAGCGCATCACCGACCGTTTGGGACAAGTACGCTTTCACGCCGGTGACGTGCTCCTGCTCCAAGGCGAGATCGAGGCCCTGTCGGCAACCTTTGCATTGCTGGGTGTCTTGCCTCTCGCACAGCGCGAGCTGCCGGTACGGCGGCCGGATGGACTCGCTTGGCGAAGCCTGGCGGTGTTCGCGGCCTCGATTGTCTTGCTTCTGACAGGATTGCTGCCGCCACAAGTTGCCTTCGTCCTGGCGGTCGTCGCCTTGGTGCTGCTCGGCGACATCACTTTGCGTGAAGTTTACGAAGCGATCGACTGGCCGATCGTCGTCTTGCTGGGAGCAATGATCCCCGTTGGGCTAGCCATGGAGACCAGTGGTGCCGCAGCCAGCATCACCGCGCCCATTCTTGCCCTACAGGATAGTGCGCCAATTTGGTTGATCCTGATGTTGCTGATGGCAGTCACGATGTTGATGACCGACATCATGAACAATGCCGCCACTGCCGTTCTGATGGCCCCCATCGCAATCACTTTGGCGAGCGGCCTAGGGGTCAGCGCCGACCCCCTTCTAATGACCGTGGCCGTTGGTGCCTCTTCAACCTACCTGACGCCAATCGGGCACCAATCCAATCTGCTTGTCATGGGCCCGGGCGGCTATCGCTTCAGCGACTACTGGCGCATGGGTCTGTTGCTTGACTTGCTGATTCTGGTGGTCTCAGTGCCCTTGATCCTGCTGGTCTGGCCGCTGTAGCACCAGCGCCCGGCTTAGACCGTACGGCAGCGAAACATGTGCGTGATGTTATAGGTCATCACCGTCTCGCCATGCTGATTATCGACCCTATACTTCATGACCACGATGCCGCGGTCGGGTTTGCTCCGGCTCGCACGCTGTTCAACGACCTCCGCGGTGAGACCGAGTGTATCGCCGGGCCGAACCGGCCTCAGCCAACGCAGTTCGTCCATGCCGGGTGAACCCATTGAGCAGTGGTTGATCACATTGGCCTGGTAAAACATCCGAAAGGCGACCAGCAGGGTCTGAAACCCACTGGCGATCAGGCCGCCATAGGGGTTATCCAGGCACGTCGTATCGATGTGGAAAGGTTGCGGGTCGTAGGTGAAGGCAAAATCCAGAATCTGAGCCTCGCTCAGGCTGCAACGCGGCGCTGTGAAACTGCGCCCCGGCGTGAAATCTTCGAAGTAGAGTGCGGTCATCGATTTTACGTCCTCCGAGCCTGTCATCAGTCCGACAAATGGATCTTGCCGGTCATGTAGAGCGCGGCTTTGCCGGTCAGCAGCACACGGTCACCCGACAGGACACAAGCAAGCGTGCCGCCGCGCTTCGATATCTGTCGCGCCACCAAACGGGATTTACCCAACTCTTGCGCCCAGTAAGGCACAAGCACACAGTGCGCGGAGCCCGTAACCGGATCTTCGTCGATGCCCGCATGCGGCGCGAAATATCGCGATACGAAATCGCAGTGCACCGCGCTCGACGGATCAACGCCCGACGCGGTCACGATCAAGCCGTCACTTGCAAAGCCAGCGACCTGGCGGAAATCAGGGGCCACCGCCGCCACCGCAGCGGGGTCGGCAAGAACAGCCATCAACTTACCCGTGCCGTTCAGCGCCTGTAAGACGGCCAGCGGGGCGCTGCCCAGGGCCTGCTCCACCTGCTGACGCCGTTCAGCGCTCGCGGGCAACGGTGGCCGACTTGGAAAGTCGAGCGTCAGGTTGTCACCCTCCAATGTGACAAGCAATTCACCGGCAAGCGTATCGAATGCTATCCGCTTAGCGTCACGATCGAGGAAACGGCCGATGACATAGGCGCTGGCAAGGGTTGCGTGGCCGCAAAGATCCACCTCGTGGGCTGGCGTAAACCAACGCAGGGCATACCGGCCGGTTTCCTGGCGCACGAAATAAGCCGTTTCGGAGAGGTTGTTCTCTGCCGCGATAGCCAGCATCTGCTCGTCGCTCAACCAATGTTTCAAAGGCACGACAGCGGCTGGATTACCTGAAAAACTGCGCTCGGCGAAAGCGTCTATCTGGTAGAGATCAAGCTGCCTTTCCGCCATGACACTGCTCCCTAGAGATCATCCGGTCTAACGGTGACACAATGATTGACCGGCCCGCTGCCACGTCCCAGCCCAGGCGCACTGGCCAGGGCTGCACGCAGATATCGCCGTCCGCGGGCCACCGCGTCGGACAGGGTCATACCCTGCGCCAGACCCGTTGCTATCGCCGAGGCCAAGGTACAGCCGGTTCCATGATTCTCCTGCGTGTCGATCCGGCTGTCCGTAAAGCGTTCCACACCTGATCGGGTTACAAGTACGTCGGTCAGAACGTCGCCTTTCATGTGACCGCCTTTGACCAGTACCGCCGCCGCGCCCATGGCATGCAACTGCAGACCGGCGCGCTCCATTGCATCCGGATCACCGATGGAAAGCCCGGTCAATGCTTCGGCTTCTGGAATGTTCGGTGTGATGAGCGCCGCCAGCGGCAGCATCCGTGCTGCCAGGGTCGCAACCGCGGAATCCGCCAGCAATGAGGCACCGCTTTGGGCAATCATCACCGGATCGACAACGAGCGGAATACCGGCGCCTGCCGTCTCCAGGACTTCAGCGACCGCTTCTATGGTCGCCACATCATGCAGCATGCCGGTCTTGATGACATCGGCGCCGATATCTTCCAGTACAACCTGCATCTGCTGCTGGATGAAGGTCGGCGAGATAGCTTCAACACCGAAAACACCCTGGGTATTCTGAGCCGTCAAAGCCGTTATGGCTGTCGCCGCAAATCCACCCAGCGCCGTCACAGTCTTGATATCGGCCTGTATGCCCGCGCCACCGCCCGAGTCCGACCCTGCTACGATCAGGACGCGTCCATTACAGTGCATGTTATCTCTTTATCCCTTGCTAACGCCTGCAGCGGCAATCATCTCGGAAAGCCCGATCACAACCTTTTCCACACTAATCATGTCATCGCCTTCGGCCATGACGCGGATCACCGGTTCGGTGCCCGAGGGACGGATCACCAAACGTCCGGTTTTTCCCAAGCTCGCCTCGGCCTCTGCAATCGCAGCCTTCACTGACGGGGCATTCAAGACGGAACGGTCCACGACTCTGACCGAACGAAGGAGTTGAGGCAAAGGCTCGAAAACATGCACAACCTCGCTGGCCGGTCGTTGCCGTTCGACCAGGGCAGCCAGAACTTGCAGCGCCGCGATCAGACCGTCGCCGGTCGTCGTGTAGTCGGTCATAACGATATGGCCCGACTGCTCGCCGCCCAGATTAAAACCGCCGCCGCGCATACGCTCCACGACATAGCGATCACCCACGGGCGTGCGCTCCAGCGCGATACCTTCCGTTGCCAGGAAGCGCTCAAGACCCAGATTGGACATTACCGTCGCCACAACGGCACTGCCACGCAATCGCTGCTGGCGCTGCCATAGGGCTGCGATCAAGCCCATCACCTGATCGCCATCGATCACCTGACCGCGTTCGTCCACCAGAATCACCCGGTCCGCATCGCCATCCAACGCGACGCCAAGGTCGGCCTTTTCGGCAACCACCCGTTCTGCCAGGGCTTGCGGCGCAGTCGCACCACATCCGGCATTGATGTTGATGCCATCCGGTGTCACACCGATTGCCACCACTTCTGCGCCCAATTCGTAGAAGACGCGCGGCGCTACGGCGTAAGCGGCACCATGAGCGCAATCGACGACGACCTTGAGGCCCTGGAGAGTCATCTGACGCGGAAAGGATTGTTTGACGAACTCGATGTAACGGCCTCTGGCGTCATCCAACCGACGGGCACGCCCTAGGTCTTCCGCCGGAACGCGCAGGTCGGCTGTGCCCTGCGCGATGCGGTTTTCTATGGCGCTCTCCTCGGCATCGGACAACTTGAAGCCATCGGGACCGAAGAACTTGATCCCGTTATCGGCGAAGGGGTTGTGGGAGGCAGAGATCACAACGCCCAGGTCCGCGCGCAGCGTGCGTGTCAGCATACCCACCGCTGGCGTCGGCACTGGACCCAACAGCACAACGTCCATACCCACAGAGATGAACCCCGCGGTCAGCGCTGGTTCGAGCATGTAGCCGGATAGACGCGTATCCTTGCCGATCACCGCCAGCGCGTGTCTTTCACGCCGAAACCGCGAGCCTGTTGCCATGGCAAGGGAAAGCGCCATCTCGGCGGTCACCGGCTCGCTGTTGGCGCGCCCTCGCACTCCGTCGGTTCCAAAAAGATTTCGCGTCTTGGTCATCGTCCGCCCTATGGACCCGTCATCCGGAAAAGCTCAATCGACAAGAGATTGAATGAAGCCCTATAGCAGCAATAAGGCCACTGCAAGGCAAGCCCGGATCGCGATTAAGAGCTAGGCGCAGATGCAATGGCTTGCTGAAGGGTCAAAGCCTGGCGGGTTTGAGCCACATCATGCACCCGAACCATCTGCACGGCGCGCTCCACCCCAGCAAGAGCACAGGCCAGCGACCCGGCCAAGCGGTCCTTGGGTGCTTCGTCACGACTCAAACCGCCGATGAAGCGCTTCCGACTAGCACCCAACAGCACGGCACAACCTGTGCCGTGAAAAGCCGCCAGCCGGTCAAGTAACGTCAAGTTATGGCCCACCGTCTTGCCAAAACCGATACCCGGGTCTACGGCGATTTTATCCTTGCTGATTCCGGCTGCCTCGCAGGCCGCCACCCGCTGGCAGAGATAATCGAAGACCTCGGCCGTTACATCGTCGTACCGCGGATCTTTCTGCATGGTTTCAGGCTTACCCTGAATGTGCATCAGAATGACCGGCAGAGCCAGCTCCGCCGCAACAGAAAGACTGTCCGGGTCGTAGCTCAATGCAGTAACGTCGTTGATAATACTTGCCCCAGCCGCAGCCGCCTCGCGCATGACCATAGCCCGGCGGGTGTCGATGGACACCGCTGCCCCCCGTTCAGCTAAGCCGCGCACGACAGGCAGTACCCGACGCAACTCTTCCTCGACGGAAACCGGGGCCGCACCGGGCCGCGTCGACTCACCGCCGATATCCAGTATATCCGCGCCGGCCTCCAGCATCGCCAAGCCAGCCTCGATCGCCACGCCGCCATCATAGCGATCACCGCCATCGGAAAAGCTATCCGGCGTCACATTGATGATACCCATGATCTTCGGGCGACCGAGGTCGAGATCCGCAAAAGCTGCACGCGGTTGGGTCAGGTTCCGCAGCAACGCCGCGATGGTATCCTTCTCCAACGGACACTGCAGCGTGGCCCAAGCAAGCAATTCATCCGTTGGCAGGATGGCGCGCGCAATCTCTGCTTTGCCCTGGCGCACCGTGACCTCGCAATGGGTAAACGCCATCGGACCACCGACCAGCGGTAGGGCGCCGGCGCGTTGGTGGTCGCCCCTGGCCAGACCAAGCGGCAGCAGTAGAACTGTTCGCGCAAGCGTTGCGCCCCCCGATCGTTCAGTCATCTCCCCCACCTAACAGGCCTCCCCGAAAGCAAAGAAGCGACTGACACACAATCAGTCGCTTCTTTCACAAAACAATGCTCTTCAACACGCTCGAAACCGGTGGCCTTGTACGTCAGCTACCGGGCTGCGGCTCAGGCGAAAGCCCCCCGGGGGCGCCCTTGTCGCTACCCTTGGGATGGCCGCTGCTGGGAACCGAGGCGCGTCGCCCCGCACTGCCACCCGCGGCAGCATCGCCGGCACCTGGGTCCGACCGATCGATGGTCTCGCCCCGCAGGAGAGCCTGGACATCCGCCCCGGAAAGCGTTTCGAACTCCAGCAATCCCTTGGCGATCTTGTGCAGATCGTCGATGTGCTCCTTCAAGACTTCCGTCGCCTTGACTTCTGAGGTGTCGATGATACGGCGTATTTCTTCGTCGATCAGCTTGGCTGTCGCCTCTGAAATGTGTTGCGCGCGCGCCACCGAATGACCAAGGAAGACTTCCTCTTGATTGTCCTCGTAACGCAACGGACCGAGCTTCTCGCTCATACCCCATTCCGTTACCATGCGCCGCGCGAGATTGGTTGCTTGCTGAATATCGTTGCCCGCGCCCGTGGTAATGTTTGCATTGCCGTAGATCAGTTCTTCTGCGACACGACCGCCGAACATCATCGCGAGCTTGGCCATGATCTCGTTCTTCTTGAAGCCGTAGCGATCACGCTCAGGCAGATTCATGGTCACGCCCAGCGCCCGTCCGCGCGGTATGATGGTTACCTTATGCAGAGGATCGTTGCCCGGCACGAAGAGCCCGACCAACGCATGGCCCGCCTCGTGGTAGGCGGTCAGTTCCTTTTCGTCCTCGGTCATCACCATCGAGCGCCGCTCGGCCCCCATCAGAACCTTGTCTTTAGCGGATTCGAAATCCGACTGCGTCACCACGCGCTTACCGGAACGGGCGGCGATCAAAGCCGCCTCGTTTACCAGGTTAGCGAGGTCGGCGCCGGAGAAGCCCGGTGTACCCCGGGCCAGAACCCTGGCCTCGACATCTGGTGCAAGCGGGACCTTGCGCATGTGCACCCGCAAAATCTGCTCGCGGCCTAAAACATCGGGGTTGGGAACCACCACCTGACGGTCAAAGCGGCCCGGGCGCAGCAAGGCCGGGTCGAGAACATCGGGGCGGTTGGTCGCAGCGATCAGAATAACGCCCTCATTGGACTCAAAACCGTCCATTTCGACCAGCAGCTGGTTGAGGGTCTGTTCGCGCTCGTCATTGCCGCCGCCAAGGCCGGCGCCGCGATGACGGCCAACCGCATCGATCTCGTCGATGAAGATGATGCAGGGTGCATTTTTCTTACCCTGCTCGAACATGTCGCGGACGCGGCTTGCGCCAACACCCACAAACATCTCAACGAAATCGGAGCCCGAAATGGTGAAGAAAGGCACATTCGCCTCACCTGCGATGGCGCGGGCCAGAAGCGTCTTGCCAGTCCCCGGCGGGCCAACAAGCAGCACACCCTTGGGGATGCGCCCGCCCAACCGCTGGAACTTATGCGGATCGCGCAAAAACTCGACGATCTCCTCCAGCTCCTGCTTGGCCTCCTCGATACCCGCCACATCCTCGAACGTGACACGGCCGGTTTTCTCGGTCAGCAGGCGCGCGCGTGACTTGCCAAAACCCATGGCTTTGCCACTGCCGGACTGCATCTGCCGCATGAAGAATATCCAAACGCCGATCAAAAGCAGCATCGGGAACCAAGAGACCAGGATCGAAAGCAGTGCATTGGGTTCTTCTTCCGGCGCTGCTTGAACCCGGACACCTGCCTGCATCAACTGATCGATGATCTGCGCGTCGTTGGGCGGCGAGTAAGTTTGGAAACTTGTCCCATCAGAAAGATGGCCAGATATCTTTTCGCCTTGGATCACGACATCGCGGACACCACTCGATGTCACACGTTCAACGAAGTCGGAGTAGGCGAGTTGTTGCTGTACTCCACGAGGCCCACTTCCCTGAAACACGCTGAACAGCGCGAAGAGAAGTAAGATAACGACAATCCATAGCGCTGCGTTGCGGCTGAAGTTCACGTCTTTTCCGTCCTCTGCGGTACGTTGCCAAGTCTATCACGGATGGACATGGCGCGCCGCTTTCAATTAATCCGTCCTAAGCTAGATAATGTGCCTTTCGTTCTGGACAACTGTAAAGCCTCCAGCAGAAAGTGGAAAAATTGGCCTAAAGCGGCATTTTACCGCTAAATCTTTCGGCCAATCGGGGCAGTACCAGCCTGTGAGCGGTACGGCAACCAATTTGTCACCCTGCCAAATCGCCGGAATTGCCAGGCGGGCCGGATGTGGTTTGGCTCGCAGGCTACTTTCGGCATTAGCAGCGCAAAGCCCCTTCCAGCCTTTGTTTCCAAGGGCTGCCGCGCGAAATCCCCGATCTCCCAGCCGTTCGCCATAACCGGCCTCGACGGAAACCGAGAGGAGAAATCTGCCGTCCCATAGAAATTGAGCCTCAACCATGGGCTGGGATGTCGTAAGAGCTAACTCGCGAAAGATCAACAAATCGTCAAGACGGCCTTCGATCAAACAACCGCCCAAGGTGCGACGAAATGACTTTCCAGCAGCAATCTCGGACAGCAATCCCTCAAGGGCGCGCCCACGCGGCGGGTAGACGGCGCCGCCGACCGTCATCAAGGCCCGTGCCAGCAGTGCCTTCGCATCGGTATCAGAACCTTGCTTTAATGCGCCGCGCTCAAGCAGCAAGCAGCCAAAGGGGTCCAGTCGCGCATGGCGCGCGAACCAGTTGGCCAACCGCCTTTCAGTCTGGTCTCTCACAAAGCCATGTCCGCGCGCACTGTCCGCCAACTCACCGACCCTGCCGGCAGCGTCTGTCTGCAATTCCTCGCGCAGGCGCACGCGGGTGAAGCGGCGATCCCTATTACTGGGATCTTCGATCCAGGCCAGCTCCCGATCAGACAAGAAGCACCTCAAATCTTGTGGATTGACCGCCAGCAAGGGCCTGACCAATCGCAAATCCGGCAGATCACGGATTGCAGGCATAGCACTCAGGCCGCTCTCCCCACTGCCTTTGCGCTGCCGCAGAATCAGCGTTTCGGCTTGGTCCAACGCGTGATGGCCCAGAAAAAGGTGCAAAACCGTATGTTCGCGGCACCATTCAAACATCAACCGGTAGCGAGCGTCCCGCGCTGCAGCCTGAATCCCGCTGGCCGGGCGGGGGCCGCTCCAGGTTAGGATTTCCTGCCTGATACCCAATCCGTCCAGCACTTTGCCGGTCGCCTCGGCTTCGGCTCGCGCGTTTTCCCGCAAACCATGATCCACGGTCAAAGCCGTTACCATCCCGCCCAAAGAGACAACTTGCTCGTGAAGAAGAACCGTCAGCGCGAGAGAATCAGCGCCACCTGAACAGGCTACCGCGAAATGGGGGCTATTCTCGTAGGGGCCAAAGCGTTCCATCGCGAACTTGAAAGCCGCGACAGTACGTTGAGCACCGCCTGACAGCGCGCGTTCCTGCATTAAGAACAGCCGAAGCGTTGGCGTTCCAACTGAACCTTCTGCTGTATATTGGCCGGGGCGGTCGGAAACCGCTGCTGCAACTGCGCAAACGTGGCGCAGGCATTTTCATTGTCACCAAGCTGACCCAAAGCCATACCCAGCTTCAGAAGGTTATCCGGTGCCTTTGCGCTGTTAGGAAACTCCTGGAAGCCTTCAGCGAAGGTCACCGCCGCATTCTGGTAGTCGCCACGCACGTAATAGGTTTCTCCCAGCCAGTACTTGGCGTTGGATGAAAGAATATGATCGGGATGCTTCTCAAGGAACGAACCCAGCGCCACTTCTGCCTCGTCAAAGCGGGTTTGACGTAAAAGGCTCAGAGCGAACTCATACTGCGCTTCGACCGAACCTTCCGGCAAGGTCACCTTGACCGGTGCGGAAGCGGTTTGCTGCCCAGCGGCAGCGCTCGTCCCTGCCGTGGCATCCGCAGGTTTGTTTTGTTGCACGCGGGCCAGTTCATTCTCACTGACTTGCCCAAGCACGCCAGGCTGCGGGGCGCTTCCCTCCGGTAATGCCGTAGCGGTGCCGCCGGTGCCAGTGTCCGTTGTTGCCGCGCCGGCGCCGGAAGCCGCGCTACCTGCATCCGTACCTTCGGAACTCGCACTGCCGAGCGCAGCGGCGCCGGCGGGGTTACCACCTTCAAGCACCGTTAAGCGATAATCCACGTCGGCGGAAAGTTTATCCAAGCGTTCCTGGTTCTGGGTGATTCGAAAGCTCATCTCTTCGATTTGGCCACGAAGCTGACGCAAGCTTTGCTCCAACTCACCCATACGCACCTCCAGGCGCGCGGCACTACCGGCAGGCAGTTCAGACGCTGCACTACTGCCGGTCGCAGTCCCACCCTGATAAACTGTCCGCTGCAGATCGGTCAGTTCGCGCTGCAGACGATCCACCTGATTCTGCAGTGCCTGTACGTCCTGCGCGTGGGCTTGCGGCTGTAGGGCCAGAAGCACTAACAAAGCCAGGGCGCCAAGGTAGGCGCGATTGCTTTGCAACATTCGAGAAAAGGCATTCAGTTCAGGCATGTAAGACACTCTCACAGGATTTCGGCCATTAGACATTAACCATTGTCGCACGGAATGGCTAAACCGCAGCGCACTCCAAAGGATGTCCGAAGTCTAACCGAGCTTTACGCCGTTTGTTGGCAGAATTATGGCGATCATGGATCGATGACTCAAAGCAAAGGGCGCTTGCCGTCGCCAGCAAGCGCCCTCCGGTATCAAAATATCGCTGGCGGGCTTAGTTAACCAAGAAGACCGCGCGACGATTCTGTGCCCAGGATGCTTCGTTGGACCCTAACACAGCAGGCCGTTCCTCGCCGTAGGACACCGTCCGCAAGCGGCCGGAGCTCACACCGAGAGCCGTGAGGTAATCGCGAGCAGAGGTGGCACGGCGATCACCGAGCGCCAAGTTGTACTCGCGCGTACCGCGCTCATCGGCGTGACCTTCGATGGTCAAGGTCACCGACGGGTTGGTATTCAGCCATGCTGCAACTCGGTCGAGAGTGGCGCGAGCATCGCTCTGCAGATCATACTGGTCGAGACCAAAGAAGACTCGGTCGCCAACATTGACAACGAGGTCTTCTTGAGTGCCCGGCGTCGGGCCTGCGACCGGTGCGGCCTGCTGGCCGCTGCTCATGCTGTCGCCACCGTCCTTGGGCGTTGATTCACACGCCGTCAGGAGGATGAGGGCCGCGAAAATAGAAAGGAATTTGAAGCGCATAGTATCGATCCCTTCAGTACCCTTGACCGCATTGCTTCCCATTATGGGTCATGGCCAAGGTTGTGTGTTTCGCTTGGGAAAGTGCGTTTGTGCCGCGTGGCAACCTGTCCCCTGTTTCAACTGCGGCTCCCCCCATCGATCCCTGGGCCGCTCGTTTGCCAGACTATACTGGTCGGATATTACGGAATCAAGGGCGACCAAGCTGGATCCGAGGCGTCAATGGGCGTGAGCAACTGGCGGTCATTGAAGCCCGTCAGGTCGATCGTGTAGATCTTGCTCGACACCTCTCCACGGCTGTTCGCCCGCCCCTGGCGGTAGTAGGCAAGCACGCGCCCATTTGGCGCCCATGTCGGCGCCTCGACACGGAAATCGCGCACCAACATTCGCTCACCGCTGCCGTCCGGCCGCATGACGCCGATGTAAAACTCACCCTTGAACAACCGGGTAAAGGCGATCAAGTCGCCGCGCGGCGACCAGACCGGTGTTGCATAGCGTCCTTCGCCAAACGTGATACGACGCACGTTCGAGCCGTCGACATTCATCACGTAGAGTTGCTGGCTGCCGCCGCGGTCCGAATTGAAGACCACCTGGCTGCCATCGGGCGAATAGGATGGCGAAATATCAATGGAAGGGTCCGAGGTCAGGCGGCGTAATTCGCGCGTCCGCAGGTCAAGCGTGAACACATCCGAATTTCCGTCCCGCGCCAAACTCATGATAACGCTGTTCCCATTCGGCGAAAAACGGGGCGCAAAGGACATGCCCGGAAAATCGCCCAGTACTTCCTGCTGGCCGGTATTGAGATTGAAGAGATAGACCCTGGGAGTCCCATTAACGTAAGAAACGTAAGTGATTTCCTGGTTTGTCGGCGAGAACCGGGGGGTTAGAACCAGGTCGCTTCCGTCTGTCAGGAAGCGGTGGTTGGCGCCGTCCTGATCCATGATGGCCAGCCTCTTAACACGGCGGTTCTGCGCGCCGCTTTCAGCAATGTAGACAATACGGGTGTCGAAGTACCCTTCCTCGCCCGTCAGCCGCTTGTAGACCGAATCAGCGATGATGTGGGCGACGCGCCGCCAGTTTGCCGGGGTCGTCGCGTAAGCCAGGCCGAGCATCTGCTGCTGGGCGAAAACGTCCCAAAGGCGGAATTCAATCCGGAGGCGACCGTCGCCCTGCAATTCGGCGGTGCCGGCCACCAAGGCTTGAGTCTTGAGAACGCTCCACTCGCCAAAGCGCGGTGTTAGCGCGGTCGACTTCGCATCCTGAATGAACGACAGCGGGTCGAGCGGCACGAACAGGCCGGAACGCTCCAGATCGGCGCTTACTACGTTGGCGATATCCTGCCCCATGCGCGCCGCCTCGGGATTGTCCGAGTAAAAGGCGGAAATGGCGATCGGCAGGGGCTCGATGGTGCCGCGCGTGATGTCGATGCGCAACTCAGCGCGCGCATGCAACGGTGACAGCGCGACAAAGACGAGCAGCAAAAAGCTCACAAGGCTCAGGGTGCGTCTCATGGTTACTCTTTTCCTCCTTGGGGCCTTATAGCATTTTCGAGGGGTCGAATCGCATCGTGATCTGACGCCAGGTGTCATACTTCTTCAAGGGCACGGGCAAGGGTTGGCAGCGGAAAACCGCACGCAGCGCGCTTTCGGCAGCGGCGCGATAGAAAGGATCGCCGCCCATACGCGCCCGATCCACGACTTCTGCCTGGCTCACCGTACCGTCCGGATTCATGAAGAGCCTGATTTCAACGATCAAATTCTCTGCATTGCGGGCGCCGGCAGGCACGTTCCAGCAGCCTTCGATCTTTCGGCGGATGGCGTCGATCTCGCTAATCGTCATTGGCTTGCTGGAAAGCTGCGCCGTCTCCGTCGGTTGCGGCTGCGGATCTTTCTTCGGCTGATCCTGCTCCTTGGCCGCCGGCTTAAGGTCCTTCAGCACGTTGTTGAGGATGGAATCCAATGAGCTGTCGGCTTTCTTGACTGGTTCCTTTTCCTGCGGCTTTTCGGCCAACTGGGGCGGCTTCGGTTTTTCCAACGGCACGGGAGGTGCCGGCGGCGGTGTTTCATCGACGCGCTCTTCCTTCGGTGCCGGCACGGGATCGGGCAGCGGAGTTGGCTCCGGTTCCGGCTTGGGAGGCGCTTCCGCAACCTGGGGCGGTGGCTCAGGCTGAGGAATGGGCGTCGGCTCCTTGACCGGTTCAGGTTGCTTGGGTTCCGGAATCGGCTCCGGCTCATTCTTCGGTAAGGGCGGCGGTGTCGGCGGCTCCGATTTCTGCGGTGGCGGCGGTGGCGGCGCCTTTGCCGCTTGAGTCGGCTCGGGGCGTGGCGTCGGCTTTTCCGGTGGCGCTTCCTTGGCTGGCTTTGCTGTTGTCACATCGTCGATGGTCACGACCTCGATCGGGACAGCGGGCGCGATCTCAAGCGGTTCCTGCTTGAACAACGGTAATCCTATTGCCATCAGCGCAATCACGCTGACGTGGAAGGTTGCAGAAAGGATGACCGCGCGGCGCATGGATCAGCCACCGCTTCCCTGTTTGGAAGCTCCCTTGTCGCGCGGCATCTCTGCGATCAAGGCGACCTTCTTGAATCCGGCGGCGTTGACCAGCCCCATGACTTCCATAATGCGGCCATAGGCGATCGCTCGGTCGCCACGCACGAAAATCTTGGCGTCTGGATTGCTGCCGGTAATGGCAATCAGGCGCGGCACCAGCTTTTCCAGATCAATGTTGGTGTCCTGCAGATAAACGCTGCCCTCGCGATCCACGGAAATAACCAACGGCTCCTGTGGATCAGAGATCATCTGCGCTTCGGTTTCTGGCAAATCGACAGGCACGCCAACGGTTAGCAAGGGCGCCGTCACCATGAAGACGATCAGCAGCACCAGCATCACGTCCACAAAGGGCGTGACGTTTATTTCGGATAGCGGGCGATAACGCTGACTGCGCCGCCCTCTGCCACTACCATGGATGACGCCTCCGGCCATGACTCAGTCCTCATCTTCAAGTTGACGGGACAGGATCGAACTGAATTCGCCGGCAAAGTTCTCCAGCCTCTGGGCATAGCGTCCCATGTCGTTCGACAACTTGTTGTAGGCGATAACCGCTGGAATTGCGGCAACCAGACCGAGTGCGGTGGCAAAAAGCGCCTCGGCGATGCCAGGCGCCACGACAGCAAGACTGGTGTTCTTCGAGGCGGCGATGGAGGTGAAGGCGTTCATGATGCCCCAAACCGTGCCGAAAAGCCCGATGAACGGCGCCGCCGAACCGGTAGAAGCCAAAAAGATCATATGACGTTCCAAGCGCTCCATTTCCCGGCCCAAGGCAATGTCCATCACCCGCTCCAGGCGCAAACGCAGGCCCGCACGCGCACTCTCGCTGTCGAGCGAGCGCCCGATACTGCGTCGCCACTCACGCATGGCCGAAACGAAGACCGCCGACATGGGATCGTTGGGCCGGTCGCTCATCCTGTCATAGAGGTCTTCCAGGGAGCCGCCAGACCAGAAGGTTTCCTCGAACTGGTTGGCGCGTGCCTTCAGGCGTCGCAGCTTCATCGACTTATCGATGATGATGGCCCAGCACCAAACCGATGCGGCCAGCAACAGGAGAATCACCAGCTTGACGATCGTATCGGCCTGTAAAAAAAGCGCCCAGACCGAGAAGTCGTGGGGCACTACCGACCCGCCGAGGGTCACGCTGTCAATCGCTTGTTGTTCCATGACGTCTAGTCTGCCTTCCCTTCTCTCGTGAACAGCTCCAAACTCGCCTTTACCATGGATGGCACCCGCGCCGGGCGGCCGTCCTCCCGCAGGCAGACGATCCACACCTCAAGATCGGTCAGCCTGTCGCCATCGCGCCAGATTTCCTGCTGCATCTTTATCCTCGCCGCCGTCATCGCCTCGACCCGCGTCTTAACAATGATCCGGTCATCGAGGCGCGCAGGTTGGCGATAATGAATCTGACAGCTTGATACGGCAAAAATGAGGCCGTTTTGTGCCCTAAAAGCTTGTTGTTCTATCCCTGCATGGCGCAGCATCTCGGTCCGCGCGCGCTCGGCGAAGCGCAGATAGTTCGCGTAATAGACGATGCCTCCGGCATCGGTATCCTCGTAATAGATGCGCAATGGCAGGCAATACCAATCGTCTTGCCTAAATCCAGCAGCTTCGGATTCGGAGGTCATAGATCCTCCCCATCTTCACTGACGGCCGTCTCATCAGCGTCCAACAGATCGTATTGATTGCGCTCCAACCCCTTGGGCGGCGTCAACCCCAGGTATTCATAACCGCCCCGCGTCAGCATGCGGCCTCGCGGCGTTCGCTGTAGCAGACCCTGTTGAATCAAATAGGGTTCGATCACTTCCTCCAGCACGTCGCGCTGCTCGGAAAGGGCTGCGGCCAATGTTTCCACGCCCACTGGACCGCCGCTGTAAACATCGGCAATGCAGTGTAGGTAGCGCCGATCCATGGCGTCCAAGCCGCGGGGGTCGACGCCCAGCCGCAACAGGGCCGCATCGGCAATCTTTCGGTCTATCCGTCCGTCGCCGGCCACCGCCGCAAAATCTCGGACACGGCGGAGTAGCCGCCCGGCAACGCGCGGCGTTCCCCGTGATCGCCGTGCAACTTCAAGCGCGCCCTCCTCATCCATTTCGATACCCAATACCCTGGTGCCGCGCTCGACGATCAGCCGTAGTTCCTCGGGTTGGTAGAAGTTGAGCCGTAGAGGAATGCCAAAACGTTCGCGCAAGGGCGTGGTGATCAAACCAGAGCGGGTTGTTGCCCCCACCAGTGTAAAGGGTGGCAGGTCGATCCGAACCGAGCGGGCCGCCGGACCTTCACCGATGATGAGATCCAGCACGAAATCCTCCATCGCCGGGTAGAGGATTTCCTCCACCGCCGGATTGAGTCGATGAATCTCGTCGATGAAGAGCACATCATGCGGCTGCAGGTTCGTCAGAATGGCCGCCAGGTCACCCGCCCGCGCGACGACCGGCCCCGAGGTGGCGCGGAAGCCGACGCCCATTTCACGGGCGACGATCTGAGCAAGCGTCGTCTTGCCAAGTCCCGGAGGGCCGAACAGCAGCACGTGATCCAGCGCGTCACCGCGTTTGCGGGCCGCCTCGATGAAAATCTGTAGATTCTCACGCAACTGCTTCTGACCGATGAAATCGGCCATGCGCAGAGGCCGCATCCCATTGTCGAGAGTGTCGTCCCCTTGCTCTTCGCGTGAAACCAACCGATCTTCGCTCATGCCGATAGATCCTTGAGACCGTCACGTATCAGGGATTCGACGCTGCTATCCTTGCCCTGGGCCTTCATCGCCTTAGCCACCGCCGTGAAAGCCTCCGCCCGGCGATACCCCAGGTTGACCAAGGCCGAAATCGCGTCCTCCGCTGCGCCGGAAAGCCCGCCCGCTGGCAAGGCTGCCGCAGAATCGCCGATTTGCGCTGCCGCACCCAACGCCATGTTGGTGACTTTGTCCTTCAGCTCCAAGACAAGCCGCCCCGCCAGTTTCGGACCCACGCCGCTGGCCCGGGTGAGAGATGCCTTGTCCTGTGCCGCCACTGCTTGCGTCAACTGTTCGGGAGACAGCACCGAGAGGATCGAGAGCGCGTGCCGGGTGCCGACACCCTGCACGCCCAGCAGCAAGCGGAACCAGTCGCGTTCGGCGACATCAAGGAAACCGTAGAGATGGATATGGTCCTCTCTGACGTGGGTCTCGATCAACAAACTACGCAACTCGCCACGCGGCAAAGCGCCGGAGGTGCGCGCAGAAGCAAAGACCAGATAGCCGACGCCGTTCACATCAAGGATCACCGCATCGCCGTCAAAACCCTCAACCAAGCCCGTTAGCTTGCCAATCATCGGCGTCGCCTCCCGGCTAGGGCCATCTGCAGGGGATCTTCACCGCCGCGCGTCCACTTACGATCGGTTTCACGGTTATGCGCATGGCAGATGGCCAACGCCAGCGCATCCGCTGAATCCGCATTCTTAATCTCGCAACCCGGCAGCAATCGCTGGACCATCATCTGCACCTGCTCCTTGGTGGCATGGCCCGTCCCCACGACCGACTTCTTGACGATCATCGGCAGGTACTCACCCACAAGCAGGCCCGCAAGGGCCGGCGTCAGGAGTGCGATCCCCCGTGCCATCCCAAGCTTCAAGGTCGAGGCCGGATTCTTGTTGGCGAGCGACACCTCGACCGCCGCCTCGTCGGGTTCCTGCGCCGCCATCACCGCCTCGATTCCCCGGTGAAGCTGCACCAGGCGATCAGCGAGTTCGGCCTTATCATCCGAGGTGATCACACCATTGGCGACATGAACCAAGCGCGTGCCCTCGGCGTCTATGACGCCCCAGCCGGTACGGCGAAGGCCGGGATCCAATCCGAGGACGCGCATGTTGTCCTTCCGTCTTTCAAGGCGCGATTCAGCCGTCAGGCCGTCAAGCGCTGTATCACATCGTCTGCAATGTCGAAGTTGGCGGCGACGCTCTGCACATCGTCGTTGTCGTCTAGAGCATCTAGGAGCTTGAACAGGGTTTGCGCCTGCTCTTCTTCGACGGGAATGGTGTTTGTCGGCTTCCAGGCCAAGCCACCTTCCTCCGGCTCTCCCAAAGACTCCGCCAGCGCATCACGCACTTCGGCGAAGTCTTCCGGCGCACAGGTAATCTCATGGCCGCCGTCGCTGCTTTCGGCATTGAGTGCGCCCGCTTCCACGGCAGCCTCGAAGACACTCTCCGCATCGCCGGCGGCAAGCGGATAAATGATCTGCCCGACACGTTCAAAGTTGAAGGCGACGCTGCCAGTCTCACCCAAACTGCCGCCGTTCTTTGCGAAGATCGTCCGCACCTCGGACGCGGTGCGATTACGGTTGTCGGTCAGCGCTTCCACGATGACGGCAACGCCGCCGGGGCCGTAACCCTCGTAACGAATCTCCTCGTAGTTTGAATCGTCCGTACCGCCGACTGCCTTGGCAATAGCCCGATCGATGTTGTCTTTGGGCATGTTCTGCGCACGGGCGTTTTGGATCGCTAGGCGCAACCGGGGGTTCTTGTCGGCTTCCGGCAAACCGGACTTCGCCGCCACGAGAATTTCCTTCGCCAGCCGCGCAAATATTTTGGCGCGCTTTTTATCCTGCGCACCCTTGCGATGCATGATGTTCTTGAATTGTGAATGACCTGCCATGGTCCCCTTCGTCCCATCTGGCCGATGCCGACGCCAAGCGTTCAGAATCGGGATTCCATCAATATCATGCGGCTGTCGCTCGCCGCTTATACCATATTTCGTAGTTTGTCGTGCATTTCGACGCCTGGAATATCACGCTGAGAACAGGTTGTGAACAGATGACCTCCGGCGCAGCGCGCCTTCTATCAGCTTTTGGTTCTGCTCGAAAGCCCGTCACGGACCTACCATTCAACATGACCTGGCTATGTTGCAGATCTAAACCGGCCTTGTCGTAGCTTTTCCGGTCAATCCAGCGGCGGTGTGGCCTGGAGCTTTCCGCCGCGGCGTATCGGCTGGGCGGAGATGGCGTGCCCGCTGCTGTCGTCGGTCTCGACGAACAGGCCGCATAGCGTGCCTTCGCCACTGGCAACCGATAAACGGTCTGTTGGCAGCTTGCGCCGGAACCGCTGCACCGGCACGCCCTTATCCATGCCGATGACGGAATCATAATCTCCACACATCCCCGCGTCGGTTTGGTAGGCCGTACCGCCGGGGAGGATCATCGTGTCCGCGGTGGGTACGTGAGTGTGGGTTCCGACACACAGCGAAACCTTGCCGTCAACGAAGTGACCCATGGCCATTTTTTCCGAAGTCGCTTCGGCGTGAAAGTCCAGCAGGATAGCATTTGTAGTCGCGCCCAGGCGCACGCTGGAAAGCACCGCCTCCACCGAGGCAAAAGGATCATCGAGAGGGTCCATGAACAGGCGGCCCATGACATTGATCACCAGCAACTTGCGCCCGCGTCCTATTTCATAGTTTGCCACGCCACGCCCAGGCGTTCCTTGCGGGTAGTTATGGGGGCGCAGGAGCTTGGGCTGGTCCTGGATAAAGGCCAGCGCCTCGCGTTGGTCCCAGGAATGGTTCCCTCCGGTGATGATATCGACGCCGACTGCATAAAGTTCGTTGCAGATCTTTTCGGTAATTCCAAATCCAGCCGCCGCGTTCTCGCCGTTGGCAATCACGGCATCGGTTTTCAGTTCACGGCGAAGATCGGGGAGGTGCTTGGCAACGGCGTCCCGGCCGGGACGTCCGACAATATCTCCCAGGAAAAGAATTCTCATGTTCGTCCGACTTTCTTCATGTCGATAGAGATGACTTCCTGCTCGGTCACGATGACGTCCAGCTTTTGGTCATATCGGTCGCGCGGGACCTCCGCAACCTCCTGGGCAGCAAAGGCAACACCCACCGCAAGGCGCGGGCCGATGCGCCTGAGGCGTTCAAGCGTGCGGTCATAAAACCCGCCGCCGTATCCCAGGCGGTAGCCCTGCCGGTCGAAGGCCAGCAGTGGAACAAAGAGCACCCGAGGCTCGATCTCCGGCTGATTGGGATCGGGTATGCTGGTGCCGAAACCTCCGGAGACCAGGTTGTCTCCCGTTTGCCAGCGACGGAAGGTGAGGGGCGCCGACTTGCGTGCCACAACCGGCAGCCCGACGGGATGACCCTCTCGGTTCAGTTTCTCCAGTAAGGGCCGAATATCTATCTCGCTCCCCATGGGCCAAAACCCGGAAATCGGCGCCTCGATTGGCAAAGGGATATCACGCGCTATGCGCTCCGCGACATATCGTCCAGCCTCTGGCGCATTGGCCGCGGCTTCCTTGCGACGTTGGAAAAGTTCACGGCGAAGGAGCGCCTTTTCGTCATCCAATGCGTGGCCCATCGCCGTTTCCTCGTCGCCCGATCACAATTCGGTGGAAAGGTTTTTCGCTTCGTGAAGTCCAATCCGCCCTGGCAGCAGTCCTGGTCGGATAGACACTGGAAATTGAAAGCGGGTGCCACGTCGGCCGTCGGCTTGCATCATCCTCTGTGGCCTGCCTAAGCAGGTGGGCGCCATATACCGGAACCACGGCTCCGGCAGGGACAGCTCCCTAGAGTTTCGATATTGGCCCCAGGGATCGAATGGCCTAACGCACCACGCAGCACGCCGCTTCCATGGGCATAGTTAGGCTTGTACGAGCCTTTCGGCAATAGTTTCCAGTCGTTCGGCATAGGAATCGAGCTGAACAACCATTTCCGAGAGTCTCTTTTCCTCGGCCGCGATGGCATTTTCGCGCTCGTTCAACTCTTCCTCGTTCACCGTTGTGCCGTTCGCAGTGCCATTACCACCACCTCCGGCACTCATTTCCTTCATCTCGTCGGCCATGATCAAGCTTGTCATCAAAAGCAAACGCGCCTCGCCCACCTGCCCAACCGCTTCGGCCATCGCCCGCACCCTGGCATCGATCTCACGGGACAGGCTGCGGATGCGCTCCTCCTCGCCGTCGCCACAGGCCACTTCGTAATTACGGCCATTGACCGTCAAGGTTACCTGAGCCATCGCCTTCAGTTCTCCAGGATTGTGCGCAAGCGCTGAATGGTGTCGTCGAGGCGATCCACGATCCCCTCCATACTCTCGCGTAAAGCCTCCGATTCGGCATCGCTTGCACTGACGGCCGCGGGCACCGCTCCAGCCTCAGCCACGAGCCGACTCACCGACCCTCCCGCCGACCCGGCGGAACCGATGATCTCTTCAAGCCGACCGATAACGCCATCAAGGCGATTTAACTTGTCGTTCAACTGTGACATGGCGCGTGAGGAACTTCCCCTAACTATAGGCTTTGAACACCAAAAGCCGCACACAGGATAGTTTGTGTTGAGCCAATTGGTCAACCAATCGCAACAAGGAGCAACATATAGGGACAAGTTGCCGGTTGACGCTTGGCCATGGCATCGGCATCTTCCCCCCTATTCGCGAAGGCAGTAGGACCACTGGGCGTTGGCGGGCTTGGGCCCACGCTTGTCGGCTTGCCCACACGATTGACGGCCCCACGAACAACGGACTTATAGCCAAATGGTTTCCCAAAAGGTGTCCCACCAGGACATGGCAAACGCCATAAGATTTCTCTCCATGGATGCCGTCCAACGCGCCAATTCCGGCCACCCCGGAATGCCCATGGGTATGGCCGATGTCGCGACCGTTCTTTTTAGGCAATTTCTTAAGTACGACTCGCAACGCCCTGATTGGCCAGATAGAGATCGCTTCGTGCTATCGGCTGGTCACGGCTCGATGTTGCTTTACAGCCTGCTCCACCTGACCGGATACAAGGATATGACGCTGGAGGACTTGAAAAACTTCCGCCAGCTAGGAAGCCGGACTGCGGGCCATCCGGAGTATGGCCATGCGGCCGGTATCGAAACCACCACCGGGCCACTTGGTCAGGGGTTGGGGAACGCTGTCGGCATGGCCATGGCCGAGCGTCTGTTGGCGAGTCGATTCGGCGCGGACCTAGTAGATCATTATACCTACTGCTTGGTCGGCGACGGCTGCCTGATGGAGGGCATCAGTCACGAGGCCATCGCACTGGCCGGGCATCTAAAGCTCAACAAGCTGATCGTCCTCTTCGACGACAATGGCATTTCAATCGACGGCCCGGTCACGCTGACTGATACGGTTGACCAACCGAAGCGGTTCGAGGCGGCAGGCTGGAACACTCTTTCGGTAGACGGCCACGACCCCAAAGCGGTTGCTCAGGCCATCGAACAGGCAAAGGGTAGCGACCTGCCGACGATGATTGCCTGCCGCACCACCATCGGTTTCGGCGCCCCGACCAAAGCAGGCTCGGAGAAAACCCACGGTGCGCCGCTCGGTGACGAGGAAATTGCCGGTGCGCGGGAAAAGCTGGGCTGGCCGCACGAGCCCTTTGTAATTCCCGCGGATGTGCTTGACGCCTGGCGCGCCGCTGGTGCACGCGGCGCAGCCGAAGCAACGGCCTGGGACGCGCGGCTGGCGGCCCGCGATCCGGAGCAGCGCAAGCGCTTCTCCGACCAGATGGCCGGCAAGCTACCCGAAGGCTGGACGGCTGCACTGGAAAAATTCAAGGAGGAGGTCGTCGCCAACAAGCCCAAAGCGGCCACGCGTGTTTCTTCACAACAGGTGCTCGACTGCATTGCCGATGCCCTGCCGGGCCTCGTCGGCGGGTCCGCCGACTTGACGGGATCGAACAACACCCGCGCCAAAAGCCAGCAACCCGTGACCGCCGAAGACTTCTCTGGTGGCTATGTTCATTACGGCGTGCGCGAACATGGTATGGCGGCCGCAATGAATGGTTTGGCGCTGCATGGCGGCATTATCCCCTATGGCGGCACCTTCCTTGTCTTTACCGATTATTGCCGACCGTCCATTCGTCTCTCGGCCTTGATGAAGCAACGCGTCGTCTATGTCATGACCCACGATTCGATCGGCCTTGGCGAAGACGGCCCGACCCATCAGCCGGTCGAGCACCTTGCAAGCCTGCGGGCCATTCCCAATCTCTTGGTGATGCGGCCCTGTGACGCGATTGAAACGGCTGAATGTTGGCAGCTTGCGCTGGAGCAACAGGATCGGCCGTCGGTGCTGGCGCTGACACGCCAGGGTCTGCCAACCCTTCGCGTCGATTCCGGCGAGAACTACTGCGCCCACGGCGCCTATATTCTTCAAACGGCGGAAGATGGGCAGCGCGCGGTCACGCTCATCGCGTCTGGCTCAGAGGTCGCGATCGCCTGTGAGGCGCGGGCGAAACTTCAGGAAATGGGTATTTCCGCAGCCGTCGTGTCCATGCCCTGCTGGGAGCTGTTCCTGGAGCAACCCGCGCACTATCGCGACGAGGTACTGGGGCCGGGAACACTTCACATCGCCCTGGAAGCGGCTTCCGGTTTCGGTTGGAACCGCTGGGTAGGATTGGAAGGCAGTTTCGTCGGCATGACCGGTTTTGGCGCTTCGGCACCTGCCGATGCCCTCTACAAGGAGTTCAGGATCACCGCTGATGAGGTGGTGCGTCGAGTAAAAGCCGCACTCTGATGTAGCAGACTGCGCGCGCAGCGAAGGAGAGAAAGCAGAAAATGGCACTTCGGGTAGGTATCAACGGTTTCGGGCGCATTGGCCGTCTGGTGATGCGCGCCGCCATGGAATCCAAGCGCAACGATATCGAGTTCGTTGCCATCAACGACCTCGGTTCCGCCAAGGACAACGCCCACTTACTGGCCTTCGACAGCGTGCACGGCCGTTATCCCGGAACCGTTTCCTCGACCGACCAAAGCATCACGGTCGATGGTCACGAAGTCAAAGTGCTGTCCGAGCGCGATCCCGCCAGCTTGCCGTGGGGCGACCTCGGCGTTGATATCGTGCTGGAGTGCACGGGCATTTTCGCAAGCAAGGAAAAAGCCAGCGCCCACCTGAAGGGCGGCGCAAAGAAGGTTCTGGTTTCTGCTCCGGCCACCGAAGCAGATCTCACCGTCGTTTACGGTGTTAACCACCAGAAGCTGGAGCGCGGGCATACTGTCGTCTCCAACGCTTCTTGCACCACGAACTGCCTTGTGCCGGTCGCTCACGTCCTTAATCAGACCGTGGGCATCAAGCACGGTTTCATGACGACCGTTCACTCCTATACCGGCGATCAGCAGACCGTCGACACCTTGCATAAGGACCCGGCCCGCGCCCGCGCGGCGGCGGTCTCCATGATTCCGACCTCGACCGGCGCTGCCCGCGCGGTCGGCCTGGTTCTGCCTGAGCTGAAAGGCAAGCTAGACGGTACGTCAATCCGCGTCCCGACGCCCAATGTCAGCCTGATCGACCTCACCTTCGAAGCCAATCGGGGTACCAGCGTCGAGGAGATCAATGAGGCGATCGCCGCAGCGGCGGCCGGCCCGCTCAAGGGCGTGTTGGAAACCAACAATCTGCCGCTGGTTTCCGTTGACTTCAATCACAACAAGGCGAGTTCGACCGTCGATCTGCATGAAACACAGGTTTTGGATAAGACCTTCGTGCGTGTCATGTCCTGGTACGACAACGAATGGGGCTTCTCCAACCGCATGAGCGATACCGCGGTGGTGATGGGCGGCTTGCTCTAGAGCAGCCCGGGCTTTGTGGGAGATGGGTCGATGACCGGCGGGAAAGCGATGGGTAGGAAAGCCAACCCAATTAATCTCAAGGCCATCGATCACATCGTCCTTCGGGTTAGCGACCTGGATCGCATGATTGGGTTCTACCAGGACGTTCTCGGTTGCCGCCTTGAGCGTCAGCAGGCTGCCATTGGACTTTATCAGCTGCGCGCCGGAGAATGCTTGATCGATCTGGTTGAGGTGGACAGCGAGTTGGGTCGCCCAGGTGGCGCCGCACCGGGGGATGAGGGGCGCAATCTGGACCACGTATGCTTGCAGGTCGTGCCCTTTGACGCGGACGCCATCTTGACCCACCTTCGCAGCTTGGGTGTCGAACCGAGCGAGATTGCCAAACGATACGGCGCACTCGGCTACGGCCCCTCGATCTACATCCAGGACCCCGAAGGCAACACAGTCGAACTCAAGGGACCACCGTCACCTCCAAGCAATTAGCGATTGAAGGTACGTAGCAACGGACCAGTAGACGAAGATGCGGGAGATTAGCTGCTACCAGGATGGAGAGGCGCTGCTAAGGAGTCTGCAAGCGGGAGGGTCCTCGGTTGCCAGGTTCCGCTCCCTACCGGGCGCCGCGGGTCAGATTGGGCCTTTGGTGTGGCTCAAGATCCTGGAGCAGTTGCGCGCGGCGTTTCCGCAGATTGAAGTCGATGCCTGGCTCGATTGTGCGGGCGATGCAGGCTACGTTCTTGCGGCGCTGAACGAGGGCTGTAAAGCGATCTGCTTTTCGGGACCGGAGGAAGTTTTGCACAAACTGCAGGAGATTGCGGCCCAGCATGGCGCGCGTGTCCTGCAAAGAACGGATTTGGAAACGGATTTCTCTGGCCGTTGAATTCGGTCTGAGGCTCAGCTATTGAAAGCGCGGAAACTGGACCGCCGCCAGCACATAACCAAGGAGGGAAACCATGCGCGTTACACAGCGTGTCAAACGTATTCTAGCCAGCTACGAGGGTGAAAACCCGGGCACCAAGGGCAATCTCGCGCGTATCCTCATGAACGGTAAGCTCGGTGGCACTGGCCGCTTGGTTATTCTGCCGGTCGACCAAGGCTTTGAGCACGGGCCGGCGCGCAGTTTCGCGCCCAATCCGGCGGCCTATGATCCCACCTATCATTATCAGTTGGCGGTTGACGCCGGGCTGAACGCCTATGCAGCGCCACTGGGTATGCTTGAAGCAGGTGCAGACAGCTTTGCCGGGGCAATCCCGACCATTCTGAAGATGAACAGCTCGAACTCCTGGGCAGTTTCCAAAGACCAGGCCATCACCGCCTCGGTCAGCGATGCCCTGCGCCTCGGCTGTTCGGCCATCGGCTTCACCATCTATCCTGCGTCCGACTACCAGTTCGAGATGATGGAAGAAATTCGCGAACTCAGCGAGGAAGCCAAGTCCTGTGGCCTTGCCGTCGTCATTTGGTCCTACCCACGCGGCGGGGACCTTTCCAAGGCTGGCGAGACGGCGGTTGACGTGACCGCATACGCGGCACATATGGCCGCCCTACTTGGCGCCACCATCATCAAGGTCAAACCGCCAACGGATCATATCGAGCAAGCCGAAGCCAAGAAGGTTTACGAGCAGCAGAAGATTGACGTATCGACCCTATCGAAACGCATTGAGCATGTCATGCAATCTGCCTTTAACGGTCGCCGCGTGGTGGTCTTCTCCGGCGGCGCGGCTAAGGATACCGCGGGTCTTCTGGACGAAGTCCGTTCGCTGCGCGACGGTGGGGCGAATGGGTCGATCATTGGACGCAACACATTCCAGCGGCCCCGCAGCGAGGCGCTTGCCCTGCTCGATTCGGTGATCAAGATCTATCAGGGCAAACTGTAGGATAGGAGACCGCACCGGTGAGTAGCCGCCTTTATCTCGCCACGCCTCTGGCGTTGGTCGAGGGGAACCTGTCGGCGGCCGACTTCCTGCCGCAACTGGAGGCAGCGCTCGCGGGCGGCGACATTGCGGCGGTGCTTTTGCGTTGTGACAGCCCCAAGGCTACCAAGCCGCTTGTCAGCGATCTGATCGCGCTGTTTTGCCCTCTGGTTCAAAAGCACGATGGCGCGTTCCTGGTGGAGGGCTTCCTGGAGGAAGCACAGGCGGCGGGTTGCGACGGCGTGCAGGTTTCCGGCGACGGAAAGGCCGTTCAAAAGGCTCGCGATTTTTTGGATGATGGCGCAATCGTAGGAGCGGCATGTGGCGGCTCTCGCCATGACGCCATGGTTGCTGGCGAAAGTGGCGCCGATTATGTGGTGTTCGGCGATCTTTCCGCGGATGGTCAGACCGCCGAGGCAGAAACCCTTGCCTGGTGGCAGGAAACAATGCTTCTGCCGAGTGTCGCCGCTGGAGCGCACAACCTGCAGGATGCCGAACGGCTGGCACAAGCCGGTGCGGATTTCATCCTACTGGGAGAAGTGGTCTGGGACGATCCCGATGGCCCGGCTTCCGTGGTTGCCTGGTTTGAGCGACAACTCGGCGAATAGCGGAGAATGCTCCCGAACTCGATACACTGGCTTGATCCACTGGCTTGATCATTGCCCCTGACCGCAAGGCGGATTGCGGGCGCGTGGACCTTCTGGTAGCTTCCGCGCGCTTTTACATTTCTAAGACTGTTTGAACCCGGAAGGTACACGGATGAAAATCGACGGCAATGAAATCCGTCCTGGTAATGTTATCGAGCATAACGGACGCATCTGGCGCGCGGTGAAGGTGCAGCATGTGAAGCCCGGCAAGGGCGGCGCCTATGCACAGGTCGAGTTGAAGGACCTGCGCGACGGAACGAAGCTCAACGAGAGATTTCGTTCGGCTGAGTCGGTCGAGCGCGTGCGCCTTGACCAAAAGGATTATCAGTTTCTCTTCGCCGACGGCGATCACCTGACCTTCATGGACCAGGAAACCTACGAACAGATATCGATCAATGCGGAACTGGTGGGCGACCCTCTGCCTTTCCTCAGCGAGGGTATGGTGGTTGCCATCGAAAGCTATGAGGACGATCCGATTAGTGTCACCCTGCCGGAAACAGTGGTGCATGAAATCGTAGAAGCGGACGCGGTGGTCAAAGGTCAGACTGCCTCTTCCTCCTACAAGCCCGCAGTGCTCGACAACGGCGTCAGGATCATGGTGCCGCCACATATCGGCGTAGGCACGCGAGTCGTGGTTAACACGATCGATGCCGCCTATGTGGAACGCGCCAAGGATTGATGGCGAAAGACGCCTGGTAGGCACCAACCACTGCGCTGATTGGCAGCGGTATCCTGGCAATAGCGACAAGAAAGCAATTTACCTATGCGCTCTCCTCTCATCAACGTCATGGTCAAGGCAGCCACAAAGGCCGCCCGTCGCTTGCGACGTGATTTCGGCGAAGTGGAAAACCTTCAGGTCTCGCGTAAGGGACCAGCCGATTTCGTTTCGCAGTCGGACCTGAAAGCGGAAGAGATCATCCGCCAGGAACTCAGTGTTGCACGACCCGAGTTTGCTTTTTTGATGGAGGAATCCGCGGGCGGCGTCACCAAGCCCGGCGACGAGCCAACCTGGGTCGTGGACCCCTTGGACGGTACGGCCAACTTCCTGCATGGTTTGCCGCATTTCGCAGTATCTCTGGCGCTGGTCGAGCGCGGCGAGGTCACTGCCGGCGTCGTTTATGACCCGATCAAAGAAGAACTTTTCGTCGCCGAGCGTGGTAAGGGCGCCTACCTCAATGACCGCCGCCTCCGCGTGTCCGGGCGCAAGCGTCTCGACGAATCCCTTGTGGCGACCGGCATCCCCTTCAAGGGCGTCCGCGACCACGGCCTCTTCCTGGCCGAGCTTGAAGCCGTTATGGCCGAAACCGCGGGCGTCAGGCGTTGGGGAGTGGCATCGCTCGATCTCGCCTATGTGGCCGCCGGACGTTATGACGGCTATTGGGAACGCGACCTGGCGGCCTGGGATTGGGCCGCCGGTGTGCTGATCGTCAGAGAAGCGGGCGGCTATGTATCGCAGATGGACGGCCGCACCTTTGCCTTGGACGGTCCCAGCATCCTCGCGGCAAACCCGCATCTGCACCGCGACCTACAGAAGCTGATCGGACGGAAGAAGAGCCGCGCTTAACGGTTGTTCGGCGCGATCTGTCGCCGTAGTCTTTCCCGGCAGTATGAATTGGGGGACGACGGACCGGCATGGCGAGAAGCAAGACCATAGCGACCAACCTAGTTTCGGCATCCTGTTCCAGGCCCGCCGCCGCAACGACGGCATTTGCGTTGCTTTTTGCATTCCTGGTTCTCATGACAACGGACCTCGCGGCGCAGACGGCAACCTTGAAGCCGCCACCTGCCGAACCGCCGCGCAGTCATCTTACCGTACCTATGCCAGCACCGGTCGCGGAGCCTGCGCCCGCGAATGAGCCTGCCGCGAACCCCGTGGCTGAGTCCGTGACGGCGCCAGTGACGGTACCGGCCGTTGCGCCCACACCTGTCGCTGAACCGGCGCCTGTCGCTGAACCGGCGCCAAATGTCGCGCCGCCCGCAGAGCCAGAGTTCCAAACCATCGCCGAACCGACGGTCGAGCCGAAAACTGAGCCCGCCGTGGAACCCGCCGTGGAACCCGTTATCGAGCCTGTGGTTGAGACCGCAGCGGAGGCCGAACCAACGGCTCAACCCGAGCCAGCGGTTGAGCCCGAGACCGCAGCTGAAGCCCAGCCTGTCACCGAACCTGAAACTGCCGCAGCCGAGGAGCCCCTGGCAGAACCCGTCCCCGAATCAGTTGCCGAGCCCGTTGTCGAGCCTGTTGTCGAGCCCATTGCACAATCGTCCCCGGCATCAGAACCCTCGGTGATCTTTGCAGAGGGGTCATCCGAGTTGGACGATGTGGGCCAAGCTCTGTTGGCCCAGGTTGCCGATCGCATGAACGCCGACCCTTCGCTTCGAGTTCAGGTTCTTGCCTATGCTTCCTCCGAGGGCGGCGAAGACGACAACCGCGCAAGGCGTTTGTCCTTGGCACGTGGATTGACGGTCCGTTCGTTTCTGGTGGCGCAAGGCATACGTTCAACTCGTATGGAGATACGTCCGCTCGGCGCAAACCTCGAGTCGGGTCCCGTAGACCGTGTAGACATAGTTCCGGTGACGAATTGAATGGCGTGTAGCATTGAACAAGTCGCCGGATTTAAGGGGACAAGTGCAAGTTGCCACGATTTCGCCCTACTACGGTCTCATGATCTGAGCCGTTTCTTAGGATCGGTTTTTTGTCCGGGCCACACGAACATGCAATTGTCTGACGCGTGAACCGATGAGCTGCATTGCGAACAACAAACATCAAGAGAGTCGGAAATGAACCGCCCCACCCGTTTTCTCGTCCGCATGGTTATCTTCTTGCTTTTGGTCGGTGGCGCCGGTGCGGCCCTCTATCCCAGGCTATCAGGCGCATTCGGAGCCAACGTTGTGCTCAATGGCCTGATCCTTTTCGTGTTGGCGCTTGGCATCATCTTTATCTTTCGCAATGTTTTGATGCTCTTTCCCGAGATCAGCTTCGTTGAAAAGCTTCAGCAGGAAGGCCGCGATGGCCCGAATCTCGTGATGCCAGGTAGCGTAACCTCCGAACGCGCACCGCATTTGCTCGGACCGATGGTTACAATGATGGGCGAGCGCAAGGGGCGCCTCACCCTGTCGGCCATGACGTTGCGCACGCTACTGGATGGCATTGCCAGCCGCATAGAGGAAGTCCACGAAATTTCCCGCTACCTAATCGGCTTGCTGGTCTTTTTGGGCTTGCTGGGGACTTTCTGGGGCTTGCTTGAAACGGTCGGCGCCGTCGGAGAAACAATCCAGAATTTGAGCGTCGAGGGAGGCGATGCAGCTGGCCTGTTCCAGGATTTGAAAAGCGGACTTGCAACGCCGCTATCAGGTATGGGTACGGCGTTCAGTTCCTCCCTTTTTGGCCTCGCCGGTTCCCTGGTTCTGGGCTTCCTGGAGCTACAGGCAAGCCAAGCTCACAACCGCTTCGTCAATGACCTGGAAGAATGGCTGTCCGGATTGACCAAACTTGGCGGCGGCGGCCCGATCGGCGACGGCGAGCATTCCGTTCCCGCTTACATCCAGGCCTTGCTGGAGCAGACCGCCGATTCCCTGGACAATCTGCAACGCATCATGGCACGCGGTGAAGAAAACCGTGTCTCACTGGATCGGGACTTGGCGTTGTTGGCCGAGCGCATGCAACAGATCACCGATCAAATGCGCGGCGAGCAACAGGTGCTTAAGTCGCTGCTGGAAACCCAACATCAACTGCGCCCGGTTTTGCAACGTCTGGCCGAAGCCGATCTGGCGGGCGGTGGCATGGATGACGCCACACGCGACCACATACGCTCCATGGATTACCGCTTGGAACGTATTGCCGGGGAAATCGGCAAGGGACGCGGCGAGATCGTTCAAGAGATGCGCAACGAGATTCGGCTTTTGGCCCGCACGATAGCGGCCCTGGCCGAGGATCCAGAGCGCTAGGCCCATGTATAATCTTCGACGTGGCGGCGGTCGACGCGCGGTCAACATCTGGCCCGGTTTCGTGGATGCCCTGGCGACACTGCTGCTCGTTATCATATTTGTGCTGTTGGTCTTCGTGGTCGCTCAATTTTATCTCTCGACGGCCCTGTCGGGACGTGAACAAGCGCTCAAACGGCTACAGTCGGAGATACTGGAACTAACCGAGATGCTGTCGCTGGAACGCTCGGCCAACGCGGATCTTCGGGTCAATGTGGCGCAGCTATCCTCGGAGCTGCAAAGCTCCCTGAAAGCACGCGACAGCCTGACAAACCAGCTAGCGGCGCTTGCAGGAGAACGCGACGACTTGCGCGGCAAGCTCCAAGCGTCCGAGCAACGCATTGTGATCCTGGACGCCGAAACCGCCAAACTACAGGACCAGAATCGCGACCTGCAGGCTGACATCGACGCCCGAATCGCCATTTCCGCCGAGCTCTCGCAAAAGCTCGAAGATGCCTACAAGACGATTGAGGCCGACAGGGAAAAGATTGAGGTTCAGATCACCGAGCTGGCGACGCTCCGGGAATTGCGCGATTCCCTGCGCCAGGAAGTTGCCGGACTGCAAGCAACGCTGGAATCGCGTCAGGCGGCAACAGAAGAACTGCGCCAGGAGCTGGAACAAGCCTACGCGGCCATCGATGCGAGCGAACGCAAGGTTTCGCTACAGGTCGAAGAACTTGCCATTCTGCGAGACCTGCGTGACCAGCTTCAACGCGAGGTCGCCGCGCTCGACGCCAAGATCGAGGCCGCCCGAACTGCCCAGGAAGATGCCGACCGTGATTTGGAAACCTTGCGTGACCAGCTTGTCTCCACGACCAGCGCTTTGGGGCAGCAGGTGGAAATGACCGAGGAAGCCAAGGCGCAAATTCGCCTGATGAACCAGCAGCTGGCTGCCCTGCGCCGTCAACTTGCCAGCCTGAATGCGGCCTTGGAGGCTTCCGAAGCCCTCAACCGCGAACAGGAGGTGCAGATCGTCGATCTGGGGCAACGCCTCAATGCAGCGCTTGCTACAAAGGTTCAAGAACTCGCCCGCTATCGATCGGAGTTCTTCGGCCGTCTGCGTGAAGCGTTGGGCGATCGACCGGATATCAGGATCGTCGGCGATCGTTTTGTGTTGCAATCAGAGGTGCTCTTCAATACCGCCGAGGCCGAGATCGGCGAAGATGGTCGCGCACAACTGCATCAGCTCGCCGAGACATTAAAAGAGATCGCAGCTCAGATTCCCGCCGATCTTGAATGGATTCTGCGGGTTGACGGGCACACCGACCGGCGGCCGATTGCCACACCGGAGTTTCCCTCGAATTGGGAGCTTTCAACGGCGCGTGCCCTGTCGGTCGTCAAATTCCTGGTTGCCGAGGGCATTGCGCCCGAGCGCCTCGCGGCCACCGGATTTGGACCCTACCAGCCACTCGCAACCGGCGATAACGAACTCGCACTCAGCCGGAACCGGCGGATAGAGTTCAAGCTGACTGAGCGCTAAGGCCCCTTTTGCGGCACGAGATGGGCTGCCATGTCGTGATTGAGCTTGCCTTTATTGTGGATATGCCTAACTAGGGCGGATGCGCCCGACAACCATAGACTCCTCGACCTCCTCCGACGGTCACTGGAAAACCCTGCGGCAGTTATTGCCTTATCTCTGGCAAGCAGATTCCCGCGGTTTGAAGCTGCGCGTGGTGATGGCGCTTAGCTTGCTTGTCGCTGCTAAGCTGACGAACATTTACGTGCCGCTGATCCTCAGGAATGCGGTCGACAGCCTCTCTGCACCGGACGCCAGCCTAATCGTAGCGCCGGTCGGTTTACTTCTCGCCTACGGCGGCGCGCGAGTCGGCGCATTGGCGTTCGGCGAATTGCGCGACGCGCTTTTCGCCCGCGTTGCACAGAACGCAATCCGTCAAGTCGCCCTAAAAACCTTCAGGCACTTACATGCCTTGTCACTGCGGTTTCACCTTGAACGCCAGACCGGCGGCCTGACACGCGCCATTGATCGTGGCGTCAAAGGTATCGAGTTCCTGCTCTTCTTCGTCCTGTTCAACGTTCTGCCGACACTGTTGGAGGTCGGGCTTGTAGCGGGCTTGCTATGGTGGCTTCTCGACTGGCGCTTCGCGGCCGTGACGTTGCTCACCATCGTTGGATACGTCGTTCTAACCTTCAAGATCACGGAATGGCGCATTGGCCTGCGCCGTGCCATGAACGACGCCGACAACGTTGCCAATACACGCGCCGTCGACAGCCTTCTGAACTATGAGACGGTCAAGTACTTCGGCAACGAGGAGCACGAAGCCCGGCGATTCGATAAAGGGCTACTGGCTTACGAGAAAGCTGCGATTCGCAGCCGCACCAGTTTGTCGCTCCTCAACGTCGGGCAAAGCCTCATCATTTCGCTTGGCATCACTGTCATGATGATCCTGGCCGCCGTAGGTGTCGCGGACGGGTCACTCTCGTTGGGCGACTTCGTCATGGTCAACGCATACCTCTTGCAATTGGCGATGCCGCTCAATTTCCTGGGCACCGTTTATCGCGAAATCAAGCAGTCCCTGGTCGATCTGGAGATGCTCTTTCGCCTTGGCGCGGAGGAAGCCGAAATCAAGGATCGCCCCGGCGCCGAGGAACTGGTCGTTCAAGGCGGCACCGTGGTTTTCGAGGACGTGCGTTTCAACTACGACCAGCGCCGCAAAGTCCTGAAGGGCATCTCCTTTACCGTCCCTGCCGGAAAACGAACCGCCATCGTGGGGCCGAGCGGCGCAGGAAAGTCCACGATCTCTCGGCTGCTGTTCCGCTTTTATGAGCCCGACAGCGGCCGGATTCTCATCGACGGCCAGGATATTGGCACCGTCACCCAAAGCAGCCTGCGCGCCGCTATCGGCATCGTACCCCAGGATACCGTCCTGTTTAATGATACGATATACTATAACATTTCCTATGGCCGCCCCAACGCACCCAGCGAGGATGTCGAGGAGGCAGCCAAGTTAGCGCGCATCCACGATTTCGTGTCGCAACTCCCCGACGGCTATGACACCGCCGTGGGCGAGCGCGGGCTAAAGCTCTCCGGTGGAGAGAAGCAACGTGTCGCCATCGCACGAGCTCTGTTGAAGCGTCCGGCGATCTTCCTGTTCGACGAGGCCACCTCTTCGCTGGATACCGCAACCGAACGTGACATCCAACGATCACTCTCCGATGTATCACGCGACCGCACGACGCTGGTCATTGCCCACCGTTTGTCGACGGTGATAGATGCGGACGAAATCATCGTCCTGCGAGATGGCGAAATCGCAGAGCGGGGCCGCCATGCCGAATTGCTGTCGCAGCGCGGTGTCTATGCCGAGATGTGGGCTCGTCAGCAAAGCGGTGAGGAAGAGGATCGCGGACTTTCCATTCGCAAGGCTTCCGAGATGATGGCGAAGCCGGAAAGCACAGGTTAACCTTGCTCCCGCCATGGCACAGACGAATCGGATAGACATCTTCTTGCCGCAGCCGGTCGCGGAGCAACGCCTATGAACGCCCCGGAATCCCTATTGAATCAAGCCAGGAACGGTGATCGTCGCGCATTGGGCCGCGCCATCACCTTGATCGAGTCTACACGGCGCGATCACCGGGAGCAGGCGCGGCGCTTGTTGGAAGCCGCCCTACCGGAGAGTGGCAAGGCGATCCGCCTTGGTATCACCGGTACGCCCGGCGTTGGGAAGTCGACCTTCATCGAGACCTTCGGCCTTCATCTCCTGGAGGCCGGGCGCCGTGTTGCTGTGGTCGCGGTCGACCCCTCCTCCAAGCGGGGCGGCGGCTCGATCCTGGGCGACAAGACACGCATGCCCGAGTTGTCGCGGAGCCTTGATGCCTTCATCCGTCCCTCCCCCACCGCTGGTACGCTGGGCGGCGTTGCACGCCGTACCCGCGAGACAATGTTGCTGCTGGAGTCGGTGGGTTACGACGTGGTCATCGTCGAGACCGTAGGCGTCGGTCAATCCGAGACAGCCGTGGCTGAAATGGTCGACATGTTCCTGTTGTTGCTCTCCCCTGCTGGCGGAGACGAGCTCCAGGGCATCAAGAAGGGCGTGGTTGAGCTGGCCGATCTCTTCCTCATCAACAAAGCAGACGGCGATCTGGAGAAGGCTGCCCAGCGCGCAGCTGCGGAATATCGTCACGCCTTGGGACTCCTAAAGCCCAGCTACAAGGACTGGCAGCCGAAGGTTCAGCTATGCTCGGCCCTTACAGGCGCGGGCATCAGCAAAGTTTGGGAAACGGTCACCGCATTTCATGAATCTTTGGCGCCGAGCGGTGCGCTTAAGGATAGACGCGCCGCACAAGCACAGGCTTGGTTCTGGCAAACCCTCGAAGAAGGATTGTTGCAGACTCTCAAGGACGATCCTGCCGTCAAAGCGGCCCTTCCCGCATTGGAAGGTGCGGTGCGTGACGGAACCACAACGCCGACACTGGCTGCCGAGGATCTGCTTGCTCGATTTTTGCGCAGATCCTGACCTTGGGACCGCTTTCAGCTTGACGCACAAGTGCCAAGACCGTAAAAAGCGGCCTCAATCGGGCGCTTCCCTAGCGAAGCGCTCGTAGAGTTTTAGGAAATTCGACGACTTCAAACGACCAGATAACGGGATTTAGAATCATGGCACGACGTTGCGCCTTCACCGGCAAGGGTGTGCAGACCGGCAACAATGTCAGTCACGCAAACAACAGGACCCGTCGCCGGTTCCTGCCGAACATGCAGGACGCCGCGCTCTATAGCGAGGTCCTCCGCAAGGCTGTCCGCGTGCGCCTGACGACCAGGGCGATTCGTACGATCGAGCATAATGGCGGCATCGACGCATTCCTGCTGTCGACCCCGAATTCCAAGCTTGGTCAGGATGCGCTCGTGCTGAAGCGGGCCATCGCCAAGGCGAGCGCCAAGCGCGAGGCAACCGCCGCCGCCTGAGGCCGCGACTGCTACATAGCCGATCAGACGAGCCCGCTACTCACTTGAGTTGCGGGCTCTCTTCTTTTCGTGAGCTTGTAGCCTCGCTCACAAATTCGTGAAGTCCATACCTTCCAAGCCTTCTCTCGCATAAGCTGCCATAATCGCCCCTTTGGGTTGTTGCCGCATAGTGTATGGAGGGTTCCATGGTCCCACTACAACGCCGTTCACTGCTCGCCGGTATCGCAAGTTTGCCGCTCGCCACAATCCTAGCCGATCCACGGTTGGCGCGGGCAGCAGCGGAGGAAACGCAAACAGTCACTATCACGACGCCCGGCGGCCATAAGGTTTCCGGGGCTCTTGCACTGCCGGAGGCCAAGCCGGCGCCCACCGTTCTGCTAATTCATGAATGGTGGGGTCTCAATGACCAAATCAAGACAATGGCCGTTGAATTCGCCAAGCAGGGATATGTCGCGCTGGCGGTCGATCTGTACGGTGGCAAAGTGGCCATGGCGGATGACCGCGACGCAGCCAAGGCGCTGATGAGCTCTGTCGACGGCAGCGTGGCGACAGAAACCCTGACCGCCTGGGCCGAATGGCTGCGGACCCATGAGTCCAGCACAGGCAAGCTTGGAACGGTGGGATGGTGCTTTGGCGGCGGCTGGTCGCTCAATGCCTCCATCGCCACGCCTGTCGATGCTACGGTTATCTATTACGGCCGCGTCAATCGTGCGTCGGAGGATTTGGTCAACTTGAAGGGACCGGTGCTGGGACATTTCGCGACGCGCGACGGTTTCATCAACAGCGATATGATTGGCGAATTCGAAAAGATGATGGCCGAAGCGAAGAAATCCCTGGAGGTCCACTGGTATGTCGCCGACCACGCCTTCGCCAATCCAACAGGCAGCCGCTATGACGAGGAAGACGCGGCGCTGGCTTGGACCAGAACGCTGACGTTCCTTGCCCGCAATCTGAAGGGTTAGCGGCAGTTCCATCCTTCGAAACAAAGGCTGCGTCACCTCCTCGGAATGAGGAGCTTGATGGCGGATCCAAACGAAAAAAGGGCCGGCCTCCCGTTCGGGGAAGTCGGCCCTTCAGTCTTGCGGTGTTGTTTAGGCGGTCAGCCGTCAGGCTGCTTTCTGCTCAATCGCCTTGGTTTTGGTCGCCGCGCTCTCGATCTGGACGGTGCGGGGCTTCTTCGCCTCCGGCACTTCACGCACCAGCGCGATATGCAGCAGTCCGTTCTCAAGCTTGGCGCCGGTTACCTTGATAAACTCCGCCAGGTCGAAGCGGCGCTCGAAGGTACGGCTGGCGATGCCGCGATGAAGATAGGTCACCTCTTGCGGTTCAGCTTTCTCCTTCGTTTCGCCACGAACGACGAGATTCCCGTCGGAAACGGTGATCTCTAGTTCATCCTCGCCGAAACCGGCCACCGCCATGGTGATGCGGTAGTCGTCTTCGCCAAGCTTTTCGATGTTGTAGGGTGGGTAGCCAACGGCCTGCTCATCGAGGCGGGTCATCCCGTCCAAAAGACGGGCCATCCGGTCGAAACCAACCGTTGAACGCAATAGTGGCGTGAGATCATAGCTTCGCATGACAATAGTCCTCCTTAACGTCGAAGCGACTTACTGACCCTCTGGCGCAACGGATACCGAATTGGTCATCCGCGGCTCTGGGGCCGTCAAAGGGCGGAACCCGACTATTCGGCGTCCCGTCCGAAACCTATTTGGGGTCGGTAAAAATCAGCGTCAAGAGGGAATTTTTCGAGAAGGTGCGCTGCGTAACTCAGCCGACGCAAAAAAGCCCTCGGGTCGCCGCTGATACGGCGCCCCGAAAGGCTTTTGACTTACCGACGGTAAGGCGTCGAACTTAGGACTTAAGGCCGAGACCCTGGAAACGCTTGTTGAACTTGGCAAGCTGGCCGCCGCTATCCATGAGGCGGTGCACGCCCGTCCAAGCCGGGTGCGTTTTGGGATCGATGTCCAGACGGAGGGTATCGCCCTCTTTGCCCATGGTTGAGCGCGTCTCGAACTCGGTGCCGTCCGTCATGATGACTTTAATCGTGTGGTAGTCTGGGTGAATGTCTGTCTTCATCGGTTCTGCTCCTGAAGTGGCGGTTTCTATAGCCGAGGTACGAAGCCAAGGCAAGGCCCGCGATCCAATTTTTCCCTGGAACTTGAGCCAAGCCGGGCAATGAGATAGCAATAAACCGTGCCGCCACTGTCAGGTTGGCCGATTCCCGGACCCAAAACGACGAAACCAGGAAAAGCAGGACACGCCGGACAATGATGCGCGAACCCTCATCCGCCGACGACCCATCACACGAGGATAAGCCGCGAAAAAAGGACTTGCGGCCGCTGGCGCGGCTCTGGCCGTTCCTCTTGCCTTACAAGAAGAACATCATCTACGCCCTTCTCGCGGTGCTGTTCTCCGTATCCATCGTGCTGACCGTTGGCTGGGGCATCCGCTTTCTGGTCGATACCGGTCTTTCCGAGGGCAGTATCGCCCTCCTCAACAAGGCCGTGATCGGTCTGTTCTTCCTCGTCCTCCTATTGGCCATCTCGGTTTACTTCCGCTTTTACAGCGTCACGTGGCTCGGCGAACGGGTCGTGGCGGACATGCGGCGTGCGGTTTTTGATCATGTGGTGAAGTTATCGCCGGCGTTTTACGAGATTACCAGAACCGGCGAAGTACTCTCGCGGGTCACCACCGACACCACACTTCTTCAAGTCGTCGTCGGCACCTCCCTACCTATCGCCGTACGCAATGTGCTGCTGTTCATCGGCGGCAGCATCGCTTTGTTCGTCACCAGTCCGAAACTCACGCTTATGGTCTTCCTGGTGCTGCCGCTGGTCATTCCGCCCATCATCATCCTGGGCAAGAAGGTGCGCCGCCTCAGCCGCGAATCCCAGGACCGGGTTGCGGATGTGGGAAGCCGTCTGAATGAAACGCTGTACGGTATTCGCGTCGTGCAGGCCTTTGGGCATGAAGCCCGCGAACGCAACCGCTTTGCCAGTGAGGCGGAGGAAGCCTTCCAGTCGGCTGTACGCCGCACCAGGGCCAGAGCCGGGCTCACTGCCATTGTCATTCTACTGGCGTTCTCGGCGGTCGCTTCCGTGCTGTGGGTTGGCGGTTACGATGTGATCGAAGGCCGACTCTCGCCCGGCGACCTCTCTGCGTTTGTGTTTTACTCGATCATCGTTTCAGGTTCGATGGGCGCGTTGTCCGAAGTTGTCGGAGATCTGCAACGCGCCGCCGGCGCAACCGAACGCATCTATGAATTGCTGGAAGTGGAACCGGATATCATCGCTCCCACGCAGATCGTACCTTTGCCGGTGCCACCGCGGGGCGAGGTTCATTTCCGGAATGTGACCTTTCGCTATCCCTCCAGACCGAGGGATGCCGCACTCGATAGGTTCGATCTGACCGTGGGTTCTGGCGAAAAAGTCGCTCTCGTGGGTCCCTCCGGCGCGGGGAAATCGACGGTTTTCCAATTGTTGCTGCGATTCTACGACCCACAAGAGGGCGAGATTCTGTTTGACGGCGTCGATCTGCGAGCCGCTGATCCCGGCCACCTGCGCGCGCGCATTGGGCTGGTGCCTCAAGAACCTACGATCTTCTCGGCCACGATCGCCGAGAACATCCGCTATGGCCGTCCCGACGCCAGCGACGAGGAAGTCGAAGCCGCTGCCACCGCGGCTTACGCAACGGAGTTCATCGACACGCTGCCCGAGAAATTCGAAACCTTTGTCGGCGAGCGCGGCGTGCGTCTGTCCGGCGGCCAGCGCCAGCGTGTCGCCATTGCCCGCGCCATCCTTCGTGACCCGGCCCTTCTTTTGCTGGATGAAGCAACCAGTTCTCTTGACGCTGAGAGCGAGCGGATGGTGCAGCAGGCCTTGGAGCGCCTGATGAAGGGCAGAACCACCTTGATCATTGCCCACCGCTTGGCGACCGTTAAGAAGGCGGATCGTATCGAGGTGATTGACAATGGCAGCATCGTCGATCGGGGAACCCACGAAGAACTGACAGCCAGAAGCGGGCTATACGAACGGCTGGCGTCCCTGCAGTTTCAAACCAGCGGGGACCTGGATACCGCAGCCTCTTGATGTTCGATCAAGCTGCCTTGCGCAGCCTGCGAACCAGCCCCAGGACTTCCTGGGCAGCAGTGGGAATGTTGGTCCCGGGCCCATAGATGGCGGCTACGCCGGCATCCTTCAGGAAGCTGTAATCCTGTTGCGGTATCACGCCGCCGCAAATCACGACGATATCTTCCGCGCCCTGATCGCGCAGAGCCTGGATAAGTTGCGGCACCAATGTTTTGTGCCCGGCTGCCTGGCTGGAGGCGCCGATAATATGGACATCATTCTCCAAGGCCTGGCGGGCCGCCTCTGCCGGCGTTTGGAACAGTGGGCCGATATCGACATCGAAACCCAAGTCGGCAAAAGCGGTGGCGATGATCTTCGCCCCGCGGTCATGGCCGTCCTGGCCCAGCTTGACGACCAGCATACGCGGGCGTCGGCCCTCTTCGTTTGCAAAGGCCTCCACATCCCGGCGAATTGCCTGGAAATCCTCGTCTTGATCATAGGCCGAGCCATATACGCCTGAGATCGATTGGGTCGTCGCCTGATAGCGCCCGTAGACCTTTTCCAGGGTGCTGGATATCTCACCGACCGTTGCCCGGGCGCGGGTGGCGACGACCGCCAGTTCAAGCAAGTTACCCTCGTCGGTTTCCGCCGCCTTGGCCAAAGCCTGGAGCGCCTGCTGACAAGCCTGCTCATCACGCTCGGCGCGGATGCGCTTCAAGCGTTCAACCTGGCCCTGCAAGACCTTTGTGTTATCGATATCCAGGGCCGGAACCGCGACATCCTCCTCCGGCTGATAACGATTGACGCCGACGATGGTTTCCTCGCCCCGGTCGACGCGCGCTTGCCAGCGGGCCGCCGACTCCTCGATGCGCAGCTTGGGCATGCCGCTCTCGACCGCCTTGGTCATACCGCCCATCTCCTCAACCTCGGCAATCAGCGCCTCGGCGTGCTGGACTAAACTGGCGGTCAGGCTTTCGACGTAGTAACTGCCGGCCAGCGGATCGACGACCTTGGTAACGCCGGTTTCCTCGGCCAGGATGAGCTGTGTGTTGCGGGCGATTCTTGCGGAGAACTTGGTCGGCAGGCCAATGGCCTCGTCGAAGGAATTGGTATGCAGCGACTGCGTGCCGCCCAGAGCAGCCGCCATCGCCTCATAGGCAGTGCGGATGATGTTGTTGTACGGGTCCTGCTCGGTCAGGCTGACCCCCGATGTCTGACAATGTGTCCTGAGCGCCAGGGAACGTTCGTCCTTTGGGTCGAACTGCCGCATCAGCTTGGACCAGAGGTAGCGCGCCGCCCGCAGCTTGGCGACTTCCATGAAAAAGTTCATGCCAATGGCAAAGAAGAAGGAAAGACGTGGAGCAAAGCGATCGACGTCCAACCCGCGTGAGCGAGCGACCCGCACATACTCCAGTCCGTCGGCCAGGGTGAAGGCAAGTTCCTGGACCGCCGTCGCTCCGGCTTCTTGCATGTGATAGCCGGAGATCGAGATTGAGTTGAAGCGTGGCATATGCTCGGCGGTAAAGGCGATGATATCGGCAACGATCCGCATAGAGGGCCGCGGCGGGTAGATATAGGTGTTGCGAACCATGAATTCCTTGAGGATGTCGTTCTGGATCGTTCCGGCAAGTTGTGCATGGGGAACCCCCTGCTCTTCTCCAGCCACGATGTAACCCGCCAAAACCGGCAACACAGCGCCGTTCATGGTCATGGAAACGGTCATCTGATCCAACGGAATGCCATCGAATAGGATCTTCATGTCCTCAACCGAGTCGATAGCGACGCCGGCCTTGCCAACATCGCCGACAACACGGGGGTGATCGCTGTCATAGCCCCGATGTGTCGCCAAATCGAAGGCGACCGATAGGCCTTTCTGACCTGCTTTCAGATTGGCCCGGTAAAAGGCATTGGAATCCTCGGCGGTTGAGAAGCCGGCATACTGGCGGATAGTCCAGGGTCGACCGGCATACATGGTCGCCTTGGGGCCACGAAGATAGGGCGCAAAACCGGGTAGCGATCCCAGCGTTTCCAATTCGGCCAGATCAGCTTCGGTGTAAAGCGGTTTGACCGCAATGCCTTCTGGCGTTTGCCAAGTAAGGTCTGAAGGGCTCTTTCCCTTCAATTCCTTTTGCGCTACCGCCTCCCAATCGGAAAGCGTCTTCTTGTCGAAACCGGCCATGCCACCGTCCTTGCCATCATCCCTCGGGCAGGACCCTTAGCTTTTCAGCTCAGGCCCGCCTATGTCGCAGTGCAATAATTTTGCCACTATAAGGCCGTGCCGCGGTCCGCGTCCATATGTCAGGGATTCGCACCGCTGTTACCGGTTAGCGCCGATGATCCGCGCCGATGGCTTCCGAGAGGCTTGCGTACCCATCCCGGCGTAAGAAGTCCGCCAAGCCCTCCTTTATCTCCGGGATCAAGTTTGGCCCCCGATAAACAAGGCCGGTGTATAACTGAACCAGGCTGGCCCCGGCGCGTATCTTCGCATAGGCGTCCGCGGCGCTGAAAATTCCCCCGACGCCTACCAGCGGCAACTTCCCTGCGGTCAAATGGTAGAAATCGGCCAGAACCTTTGTCGAAGGCGCAAAGAGCGGCCGTCCGGATAGACCGCCGGTTTGGTCTTTGCTTTCACTCCGCAGGCCGGGCGGGCGTTCGATGGTGGTATTGCAAACGATCAAACCGGACAATTCGGTCGCAAGCGCAACCTCGGCGATGTCGGCCTTGTCCTGTTCGGTCAGGTCCGGTGCGACCTTAAGCAGCAACGGTGGTTGGCTTGCCAATCGGCGGCGCGCAGCCTGCACCGCTTCTATCAACTTTTGCAGGCTTTCCCGGCTCTGCAGCGCCCGCAGGCCCGGCGTATTGGGCGAGGATACATTGATGACGAGATAGTCCGCGTAAGGCCCCAATGTTTCAACGCCCCTGCAGTAGTCGGCGGCAGCGTCATCGCTGGTCTTGTTCTTGCCGAGATTGACACCCAACGGTGCAGTAAGAGCGGGTTGTCCTGAATTGCGCAGGCGCGCCAGACGCGCGGCCACCCGGGTCATGCCCTCGCTGTTAAAGCCGTAACGGTTGATGACTGCCTCGTCTTGCCGAAGTCGGAAGACCCGCGGCCGCGGATTGCCGGGTTGAGGCTGGGGGGTAACGGAACCGATCTCCACCAGTCCCAAACCCAGGCCGATCATTGGCCGCACCGCCTCTGCATGTTTATCAAAGCCCGCCGCGATACCGACCGGATTGCGGAAGGTGAGCCCCCAGACGTCCAGTTGTAGGATCGGATCGTCCTTGTACCCGCCAGCAGAGGCCAAACCGGCTTGCAATGCCCGGATCGTCAGCCGGTGCGCCCGCTCGGGATCGAGCGATGCCAGCAGGGGAGCCGCAAGGGAATAGAGCCTAGTCACGCGTGCTCAGTAAGCCTCCGGAAACAGGTGTCGCTCTTCGGCATCCAGATGCAATGGCCAGGTTCGGATAACCGCCGTCAAGGGTAGCGGGCCATAAAGGTGCGGGAACAAATGACCACCGCGCGACGGCTCCCATTTCAAGGCATCACCAAGCCGCGCCGGATCGACGGCGATCAACACCAGATTATCCTGTCCGGCGCGGTGCTTTGCCGCGCTCGCCTCAACCTGTTCGGCTCTGGAAAAATGGATGAAGCCATCGGCCCGATCTTGCGATGAGCCGAGATAGCGGCCTTCCGCTTCTGCGGCCGCCCATTCGTCAATGCGACAGATATGATAGATGCGTTTGTTCACCATGGCGGCGCAGACTAGCCCAAGGCAGTCCGCATGAACAGTGATTGCAGGCGCTTGCCGCGGATCGTGTCTGGGGTATGCTAATGCCATCAATTCTGGCAAGCGGAGCGGAGCGTCATGAAGCCTATACATTTTGTGAACGGCGGCTGGAAGTCGGGCAATCCGGCGATCATTGGACCGATGGATCACGTAATGTGGATGGCCTCGACGGTCTTTGACGGCGCCCGGGCCTTTGACAATCTGGTCCCGGACCTGGATCAGCACTGCCAACGGCTTGTGAACTCGGCAAACAACTTTGGACTGAAAGCAATCCTCACCGCACCGGAGATTCAGGAGCTCTGCCTGGATGGCGTCAGCCGCTTCAAGAAGGGCTCGGAGCTATACATCCGCCCAATGTTCTTTGCCGAATCCGGCTTCGTGTCCCCCGACCCGGAATCGACACGCTTTTGTCTGTCGGTTTATGAGGCGCCGCTGCCCAAACCGAAAGGCATGTCCGTCACCCTCTCTTCGTTCCGCCGCCCGTCACCCAACATGGCGCCGACCCTGGCCAAGGCGTCCTGTCTTTATCCCGCATCCGGCATGGCGCTCAGGGAAGCCTCCGCGAAGGGTTTTGACAACGCCGTGGTTCTGGACGCCATCGGCAATGTGGCGGAGCTGGCGACCGCAAATATCTGGATGGTGAAGGACGGCGCCGCGCACACTCCCATTCCCAACGGCACCTTCCTGAACGGCGTGACGCGTCAACGGGTCGCTGGCCTGCTCAGCAAAGCCGGAATCAAGGTTCATGAGCGCAGCATCACCTACCCTGAGCTCTGCGATGCGGACGAGCTTTTCACCACCGGTAACTACGGCAAAGTCATGCCGATCACCCGCATCGAGAAACGCGACCTGCAACCCGGTCCGGTCTATGCCCGCGCCCGCGATCTTTACTGGTCCTACGCCCACGGCGACGCCTGAGGAAACATCATTTCCCGGGAGGTTTAAGTAAAGAGTCTCCGCCAAACGCAATCTTGGCTTTTCAGAGGACTGCCTGGATCAGGATCATCAGGACGCCGGAGCCAAGGATATAGCCGCCGTCGACGAGCATCGCATAAGTGGATTTCTTGAGGAATGCGCCTGCGGAGACGACGAACATCATCGCGGCCAGGATTGCCAGGATCGCTGTCCAGAACGCAGCCTGCGCCGCCAGGAGGCCGATCACCAGCGATAGCAGCGCAAGCGCCACCAATTGACTGGCCATGGCGAAGTACGGCATCTCCGAACCTTGGCCAAGCGCTACGCCCGACCCCTCGGCCCAACCCTTGCCGAAAACCTTTGGGCTATAGACCAGCCAACCAAACAGGAACGCAACGATGGTTCCAACGGCGACGGCAAGAAGATTCAACGGCTCTATTGCAGTGGGCATCGCGGATAATCCTCCGTCTTGGTTATGGCGGCCCTAAAAGCCACACCCCTGCCTGCACGTGCCGAGAGTCTACTTGCTGAGGTCCTCACCCGCCAGAGCCCGTTTGATCAGCGAGAGGAAATTCTCGCGACCGTAGAGGGCTATGAAGGAACCCATGCGCGGCCCCTGCTCCTGCCCCAACAGCACTTCGTAAAGCGCCTTGAACCAATGCCGCAGGGATTCGAAGGGATGGCGTTTGCCGACTTCATAGACCTGTGTCTGGATATCCTCGGCGCTCGCGTCGGCGGGCAAGGCTTCCAGGACCGATACAAGATCGGTAAAGGCCGCCCGGTCGACATCGTTGACTGCGCGGTAGGCCTTATGCGGCAACACGAAATCCCGGTAATAAACCAGCGCGTAGGAAACCAAGCGGTCCAACAATGGCGTATTCTCCGGCGTGGTGCCGGGGAAGTAACGCTCGATAAAGCCCCAGATCACCGTCCGATCTTCGGTGTTGGCCACACTGGCTAGATTCAGCAACAAGCCGAACGACAAGGGACAGGTCGTTCCGGGCGCCTCACCGTTGTGAATATGCCAGATTGGGTTTTCAATCTGGCGCTCCGGGGTTTCGTCGGGAAACTTTTCCAGGAAGGTCAGATATTCGTCCACGGTCTTCGGGATGACATCGAAGAACAGCTTCTTGGCGGCGCGCGGCTTGTGATACATGAAGAGCGCCAGGCTCTCGGGCGGCGCATAGGTCAGCCACTCGTCCACCGAAAGACCGTTGCCCTTCGATTTGGAAATCTTCTGGCCCTTTTCATCCAGGAACAGTTCGTAGTTGAAGCCGTCGGGCTTGCGCCCACCCATTGCATCGCAAATGCGGCCTGCCAACTTCACTGAATCAATCAGGTCCTTGCCGGACATTTCGTAATCGACGCCCAGCGCATACCATCGCATACCCCAGTCGGGCTTCCACTGCAGCTTGCAGTTGCCGCCGGTGACCGGCAATTCGACCTTCCGGCCGCTTTCATCCTCGAAAACGATGGTTCCGGCATCGACGTTGCGCTCCAGGATCGGAACCTGCAGGACATGCCCGGTCTTGGGGCATATCGGCAGGAAAGGACTGTAGGTCTGCTGCCGCTCCTCGCGCAGACTGGGCAGCATGATCTCCATGATCTCGTCATAATGACGCAGCACGTCTAACAGGGCCTTGTCGAACTTTCCCGCGAAGTACCAATCCGTCGAGGATTGGAACTCATACTCGAAACCGAAGGAGTCCAGGAAGGCGCGCAGTCTGGCATTGTTGTGATGGCCAAAACTCTCGTGCGTGCCGAAGGGGTCGGGTATCCGGGTCAAGGGCTTGTTCAGATGCTCGCGCAGCATTTCCTTGTTGGGAACGTTTTCGGGCACCTTTCGCAGGCCGTCCATATCATCGGAAAAGCAGAACAGACGCGTGGGAACATCCGATAGGCGCTGAAACGCCTGGCGCACCATGGTGGTGCGCACGACTTCGCCGAAGGTGCCGATATGAGGCAGTCCGGACGGTCCATAGCCGGTCTCGAAGAGAACGTAGCCTTTCTCCGGCGTTTTTCCTCCGATGCGCTCGACTAGCTTACGCGCTTCCTCGAAGGGCCATGCGCGGGCCTCCTGGGCCAGTTCGCGCTCGTTGGACATGACGCCGTTCCTTTTTTCCGTTAGCCAAAAAATTGTGCGGCGCAGAAATTAGGGGGCTGCAGGACAGTCGTCAATGTCCGCGGTGATCCCGTCCCATGAAACGGCGGAAGAAATCGCGATCCTGTGCCATTTCCACGAAAGCCGCCCGCTGCTCGGGTGACAGATCGGCGAGATAGCGGTGCATGATTTCCGCCATCTCCATCCAGCGCTCCACGCGCTCGTCCTGAGCCTTCAGCATAATGGCCCGCAGGGCGTCGCGGTCCAGTTCGGGTTTGACCATCAGTGCCCAGAGATCGCGACGGCGCTCGGCGCGGCTCTCCTCGCGCCCCTCCCGGAGCTCCTGCATGGTGCGGCGCAGATTGCCAAGTTCTTCGACTTGCATATCCGTGAGATTCAGGCGGTCTCTCAAATATTCTATCCGCGCTTCCGGGTTTCCGCGCAGATGGCCGGCCATCGAACGGTAGTAAAGCGCACCGCCGACGAAGAATACGTTGAGCGCTAGGGACCCGATCAGCAACAGCCACAAGAAACGACTTTTGTTCATGCCACCAAGCCCCTCATAACAATGTCTCGTCCGAAGCCGGGGCAATCAGGAAGTCCCGCGCGGCCAACTCATCCACGGCTGCGACGGCCTCCAGACCGCTGAAACCCAATTCGAAAGCCAAGCCCCAAGCCAACAGCATGGCTGCGGCCACACTGGCCCAAGCAGCCGTTTGCGTCCAGCGTGACGGATCAAACCACCCCATGAACCGTCGGGCCATACCGCCCTTCACAGGTGCTTCGTCGATGGAAGGTGCACGTACCAAGCCTTGGGCGCGCAGCGTCAAGGATACCGGCGCTGCTTCAGGTTCCAGTGCGGATAAAGCCAAGACTTCCTCAAGAAGTGCCGGATTGCGCGCCAGGACCCCTTCCACCGCCTCCAGCTCGTCGCCCTCCAGAGCGCCGTCGAGGTAAGCTGCTACCGTCAGAGGGTCCAAACTCTCCGTCTGCTCTTGTGAGCCGTCTTGTTTGGGTTCTCGCCAAGCCTCTTTGGCCGCCAACCAAAGTGCGGCGCCCTCCTTCAGATCTTTTCTATCATCGCTTGTCATGGCAGAACCTCGTTCGCTTCCAATCAATTATACGGCATTGCCGTGAGACTCATCCCCCAGAAGATTCGTCTTGGGTTGCAAAATGCTGCCGCAACTTCAGCAGCGCTTTGTGGTGCGTCGATCTGACCGTCTGCGGATCGACTTTCAGAAAGGCCGCTGCCTCCTGTACTTCCAACTCCTGCTTATACAGAAGCTCTAGAACCAGCGCCTGACGCGGTGAAAGCAACCCTTCGGGAATGTTGATCCAGACATACTCCTTCGCCTCCACCGACAGCAGCCCTTCCGGCAAGGCATCGATATCCTGGGTAGGCCTCGCATGGCGTCGCAAGTGGTCGATGGCGGTCGTGGTCGCGATGACCGTCAGCCACGTGGACAATTTCGCCCGCTCTGGATCGAAACCGCGCAAGAGTTTGAAATCGCCGCGCACCAGCTTCAAAAAGACATCCTGGGCCACGTCCTCGGCTTCATGACCCTTACCCGCCGGGACGAGTTTGCGGCGCACGGCGGCAAAGACCAGCGGTGCGTGGTCACGCACGAAACGATCCCAGGCACCCTTATTGCTGCCGAAGAGCTTCTCTATGTCGCTGGCCGTCCAATCGGGATACTGCGTCATTCCATGGTCACTATAAGGAGCAAGGTCGTAAACTGTCGACGGGATGCTGCAGCCGGTCGTCCTCGGGGACTTTGTCTGGATGACGTAGCCCCCGGCCCGAGCTAGTCTCTAACCCATGATTCGCAGCGACTCCAGCGGAGTTTCCCCCAACACCGGATCCAGCGCCATGGGACTACCCCCCACGGCGGCGCTGGTGGCCGGATTTCGGCGTGCGATCTGGTTGACGCCCGACGGCGAGATCGAAGAACTGGATCGCCTGAAGGCGCGCAGGCGTTGCGACAAAGCACCACCCATTCTATGCCATGCGCCGGCCACCGCACGTCGATTGGGACTCGAAAGCTTGGCGGCCTATGACGTGTTGGAGCTCTTCGCCTTCGTCCGCCCGGCCAGAAGCTGTGCACCGACACCGCGCGGCCTCGCGATTGCTCTAGGCCAGGACTTGCCGACCAATTTGGCTGAACAGGCTCTATCGCTGCCACGCGCCGCCGCCCTACTGCTAAACGAGGCGGCCGGCATGGAGACCAAGGATCGCCGGGAGGCGGCGGCAGTTGCCTGGACCATGGCGCGTGGAGGGTGGCTCTGGGGCCCTTACGTGCTGGCCGCATTGGGGTATGGACAGGATCGCGATCTGACAGGCGACAGGGCCGTGCAGCGGGCGCTGGAAAGCTGGCACCGGCTGGCGCCTTGGTCCGAGCATGCTCCGGAGCAACCGCCCGGCCAGCAGGCCGTCAGCCCGCAGGAAGCGCGCGAGCGCCTGCGGGATATCCTGGGCGACGGCGCAGAACAACGCAGCGCTCAGGCCGACTACGCCGCCGCCGCCGCCGAGGTGTTCCAGCCACGTGCCGAAGCCGATCAACCCAACGTGCTTCTGGCGGAGGCCGGAACAGGTGTGGGAAAGACCCTGGGATACCTGGCGCCCGCAAGCGTCTGGGCGGAGAAGAACGACGGCACTGTTTGGGTATCGACCTTCACACGAAACCTGCAGCAGCAGATCGACTCTGAGCTTGGCCGCCTCTATCCGGACCTGACGACGAAGTCGCGCCGGGTTGTCGTCCGCAAAGGGCGCGAGAACTACCTCTGCCTGCTGAATTTCGAAGAGGCGGTGAACCAGTTGGCCAACCGCCCCCAGGAGATCGTGGCGGTCGGATTGATGGCGCGTTGGGTCGCGCACAGCCGCGACGGCGATATGGTCGGCGGCGACTTTCCCGGCTGGCTACCCGACATCGTCGGCAGACAAAGAACGCTCGGCCTGACGGACCGGCGCGGCGAATGCATCTATTCCGCCTGCCCGCACTACAACCGCTGTTTTATCGAGAAGTCGGTACGGCGAGCGAAGCGGGCACGCATTGTCATTGCCAATCATGCCCTGGTGATGATCCAGGCGGCACTCGGCGGGAATGACGAGGAGCGCCTGCCGACCCGTTACGTCTTTGACGAGGGTCATCATCTTTTCGATGCTGCCGATAGCGCTTTTTCCGCTCACCTCTCCGGCCAGGAAACACGCGAACTACGGCGTTGGCTGCTGGGCGCCGATGCCAGCGGACGCAGCGCCGGACGACTGCGCGGTCTGAAGCGGCGGGTCGAGGACCTGATCGTCGACGATCAAGCAGCGCTCGAATGGTTGGATGACGCCCTGCGTGCGGCGCGCGCCTTGCCCGCCGTAGGGTGGCTCAAGCGTATCGTTGAAGCCGAGCCTCAGGGGCCGGTAGAAGGGTTCCTGGCGCAGCTTCGCCGCCAGGTTCTGGCACGCAGCGAGCGGGTCAGCGACCCCTATAGCATCGAGTGCAGCCCGCATCCGCTTGACCCCGATCTCATTCCGGCCGCCGAACGCCTGCAGGCCGCACTCGCACAACTGGCGCAGCCACTAAGCCGCATTATGAAAAGCCTCGCAAAACGGCTTTCCGATGAACATAGCGAAGACCTGGAAAGCGAAACGAGACGGCGCATCGACGCTCTGGTGCGCAGTTTGGAGCGCCGCTGCCTCATGCCGCTGGCCGCTTGGAACGCGCTACTCGACGCCCTGCGCGAAGGGGTGACGCCCAAGGAGTTCGTCGATAGCTTCCTGGTCGAGCGAATCGAGGGCCGCGATCTCGATATAGGCGCGCACCGGCATTTCATAGATCCGACCAAACCCCTTGCCGAGGCAGTTTATCGCCGGGCGCATGGCCTTCTGATCACGTCGGCCACGCTGACGGACGGTAGCGAGGACGTGGAAGATGATTGGCGCGCGGCCGAGGCCAGGAGCGGCACGCAGCATCTTGAGGTGCCGGCGTGGCGGGCGCAGATGCCCTCGCCCTTCGACTATCCCGCGCAAACCAAGGTCCTGATCGTCAATGACGTCCGCAAGGATGATATGGCGCAGGTCGCCGCCGCTTACCGGGCTTTGTTCCAGGCCTCGCAAGGTGGCGCGCTGGGCCTCTTCACGGCGATCAGTCGTTTGCGCGCGGTCCATGAGCGCATCGCAGGGCCGCTGGAACAAAGCGGCTTGCCGCTCTATGCACAGCACGTCGATCGACTGGATACCTCGACATTGGTGGAGATCTTCCGCGCCGAAACGGATTCTTGCTTGTTGGGCACCGATGCCGTGCGGGACGGTGTCGATGTCCCCGGCCGTGCTCTTCGCCTCATCGTATTCGACCGCGTTCCCTGGCCTCGACCCTCATTGGTGCATAAGGCCCGTCGAGAGTATTTCGGCAAGCGTCGATATGAGGACATGCTGACGCGTTTAAGGCTCAAGCAAGCCTTTGGACGTTTGATTCGGCGCGCAGGGGATCATGGGGTTTTCGTGCTGCTCGATCCGATGATGCCCTCACGCTTACTGGGCGCCTTCCCCAAGGACGTGTCGGTGGCGCGTGTCGGACTGGCCGAAGCCGTTTCGGTTACCCAGGAGTTCCTCGCCAACCCGCCGGATCAGTCTTAATCGACGCCTAGATAATTCATGACAATGGAAAGGGTCACGACGGAGCAAAGCGTTGAGACGAGGATGACTGCGGTCGCCCGCTGAACATAAATTTCGTACTGCTGGGCCAGAATGAAAACCAGGGCTCCCAAGGGAAGCGCCGAGAGAATCACCGAGGACGCCGCCCACAGTGGATCCATATCAAAAACGTGAAATGCCAGAACCCAAGCAATCAAAGGTGAGATCAGCAGCTTCACGATCGTCAGCCAAGCCACTTCCAAAGCACCACGTGTCACCGAGCGGCCAACTAAAAACAGTCCCATGGCGAAAAGAGCGCAAGGACCAACCGCGCCCCCCAGAATTTCGCAGAAGGTGACCAACGCCGCAGGTAGGGGAATTTTCAACTGACCCACGACCAGTCCGGCAACGGCCGAAAGAACCAGCGGATTGCGGGCCAAACCGCCGCCAGCGGTTTTGAACAAAGGTAGAAAGCCGCTTTTCTCGCTGCGGTGGATTTCCATAACCGCGGTTCCAAGACCGATGACCACCGCTCCGTTAAAGACCGTCGCCACGACACCCGGCAGCACCCCAGGCTCACCGTAAGCCGTGAGCAGCAGCGGGATTCCCATGTAGCCGGTATTGGCGAAGACTCCCGACAGGCCATGCATACTGACCTCGCCCAGGCGATAGCCAAGGAACTGACGCGCCAACACAACGATGAAGGCGAAGGGAATGACCATCGCTCCGGTCAATGTCAACGTGAAGGGAACCAGAGAGGGATCGTCGAGTTCGAGACGCGCCATGGCGAGGAAAAACAACGCCGGTAAAGCCACGTAAAAGACAAAGCCGTTCAAGGCGCGACTGCTGTCTTCGCCGAGCAAGCGCCTCCAACCACAGAGGAACCCCGCGAGAATGATACCGAAGACCGGAAGGACAACTTCAATGACCGCTGACATGGGGCGGGAATGTGACGACAAGCGACAATTTTGTCGAGTTAGAATCGCGCATGCCCTCTGCGCGCCTGCGGCATATCCCGCCGGCATGCATACCGCCTGGACCTGTCTCGGAGACCTCAGAGGTCGTCAAGAAAACTGTAGGATTCGCGTGGATTTGCCAATGCATAACGGTGCAGGTCGAGGCAAAGGAGGATCAAGCCCTCCTCATAATCGAAGGAGTAGGCGTCGGCTAAGGCTTTTAGCTTCATCAAGCTGGATGAATCGAAGGTCAAGACGTCGCGCCCCGACGCATCCCTCTCGGGCTCGCCTAGCTGGAAAAAATCGTGGATATGGATCAGTTCGTACTCACCGCCTTGATCTTGATGCACCACGACCCGACTGCCGCCGGGCTCCAATGCCAAGACCGTCCCGCTCTCAACCTGCCCGGTCGAAGTATCGCTCATCGGACAATCCCGTCCTCGCCCGCACCGCAAATGATGGCCGCAACGCGTCGGCCTTCGCCCATATCGATAGCGCCCTTCATGATGGCGGCGACCGAGGCGGCCCCGGCCAACTCACTGCCGATCGCATATTCGAACCAAAGCCAGCGGGCCGCTTCATGCATCTCCGCATCGCTGACCAAAACAAAGCTATCGACCCGTTCCTTGATGATATCGAGATTGATCTGTGCCGAAGTGCGCGGTGCCAGCGTTCCAGCAGCCGTCTCGATACGCTCCAACGTGACCAACGCACCCTGCTCGACGCTGCGCTTAAGGGTCGGCGCGCCGGTTGGCTCGACCCCGATCACCCTGATCTCTGGGCGCAAAGCCTTAATGGCGGTCGCTACACCGGAGATGAGTCCACCGCCACCGATCGCGACCACCACCGTGTCCAACTCGGCTATGTCCTCCAGTATTTCCAGGCCCAGCGTGCCTTGCCCCGCAATGACACGAGGATCGGAAAAGGCGGGAACGTATGTCATGCCTTCCTCGTCCGCGCGCAGGCGCGCGGCTGCGTCGGCTTCGTCCCAAACCACTCCTTCAATGATCACTTCAGCGCCCCAGGCGCGCACCTTGTCGGCCTTTGGTCCAGGCGTTGAGCTTGGCAGGTAGACAACGGCTCTAGTCCCCGCCACCCAACCTGCATAGGCCACCGCCAGGCCGTGATTGCCGCCCGATGCGGTGCAAATACCGCGTTTGATTTCGTCATCGGATAGGCTGAGAAGCGTGTTGACGGCGCCGCGGGCCTTGAAGGAACCCGATACTTGGAGATGCTCCAACTTCAAAAACAGATCGCCAGCGCCAACAGGCTGCTTCTGAAATGTTGCCGGCAAAATGGGTGTGCGGCGCACACGGCCCTTTAGTCGCCGCGCCGCGGCCTGAATATCCTCCAACCCAACACCTACGGTCATGCCCGCTGTCCCGTCAGTTCCAACCATTCCTCCTCGCTCAATACCGTCAGCCCCAGTTCGACCGCCTTGCGCGCCTTCGAACCCGCATCTTGCCCGACCACCACGTAATCGGTTTTCTTGGAGACCGAGCCTGCGACCTTCGCACCCAGAGCCTCCGCGCGGGCCTTCGCCTCGCTGCGCGTCACCGTTTCAAGAGTGCCGGTAAAGACCACCGTCTTACCGGCGAGCGGCGAATCGCCGAGCGATGGCGCGGCGACAGAATCGATAGTCAGAACCTCGGCCAGCTTGTCCAGGGCGTTGCTGTTATGGTCTTCGGTAATAAAGCCGATCAGGTCCTTGGCAACGACCGGACCGATACTGTCAATCGACAATAGTCCTTCATAGGCCTCCTGATCGCCTTCCGCCGCCTTGGCCATTTCCCGACGCCAGGTCTCGAGGTCGCCATAGTGGTGTGCGAGGAGCTTTGCGGTCGCCTGCCCTACCTGTCGAATACCAAGGGCGAAAATGAAGCGGTCCAGGGTAATCCGGCTGCGTTGTTCAATGGCGTTCAAAAGATTGATCACCGACTTCTCGCCCCAACCTTCACGTCCGCGTAAACGATCCTGATGCTCGGCAAGCCGGAAAATGTCCGCAGGCTCGCGGATCAGGCCTTCCTCCCAGAAGGCCTCGATATGCTTGCCGCCCAACCCTTCTATGTCGAAGGCATCGCGGCTGACGAAATGCTTCAACCGTTCCTTTGCCTGCGCCGGACAAATCAACCCGCCCTGACAGCGCCGAACCGCTTCGTCTTCCTCCCGCATCGCCTGGCTGCCGCATTCGGGGCAGTGGTCGGGAAATGCATAGAGTGGACGGGCTTCATGGGCCGCGTCTTGCACGACCTCCACGACTTGCGGAATAACGTCGCCGGCACGCTGAACAACGACCCGATCGCCCTCGCGGACGTCCTTGCGGGCGATCTCGTCCTCGTTGTGAAGTGTGGCCCGGGACACGACGACCCCGCCAACGGTTATCGGCTCCAAATTGGCCACCGGGGTCAAGGCGCCGGTGCGACCGACTTGAATCGTAATCTTGTGCAGAATAGTTTCCGCGCGTTCGGCCGGGAACTTGTGCGCGATAGCCCAGCGCGGTGCGCGGCTGACAAAGCCCAACCGCTCTTGCAGCGAAAGGTCATTGACCTTGTAGACAACACCGTCGATGTCATGCGGCATATCTGGCCGCGCGGCCAAGATTGTGCGGTGATAGGCGATGAGTGCTTCTGCGTCGTTACAGAGTTCGGCTGGCCCGTTAACGGAAAAACCCCAATCCGCCATATGCTGCCGCGCCTCACTCATGGTCGCGCCCAGAGGGGCGGAAACCTCGCCCCAAGCATAAGCTAGGAAAGCCAGAGGCCGCTGCGCGGTAACCTGCGCATCGAGTTGACGCAACGACCCCGCAGCCGCATTGCGCGGATTCTTGAAGCTTGCCTTGCCCTGGGCCTCCTGCCGCTCATTCAGTCTTTGGAAATCCTGGCGCCGCATGAAAACCTCGCCCCGGACTTCCAGCACCCGCGGCCAACCCTCACCGGACAGGCGTTCAGGAACACTGTCGATAGTGCGCACATTAGACGTGATATCTTCTCCGGTGGCTCCATCGCCGCGCGTTGCGGCCTTCACCAAACGCCCATCTTCGTAACGCAGTGAGCAGGACAGTCCATCGATCTTCGGTTCAGCGAGGATGGCAACCGGCCGGTCTGCCGACAATCCAAGGAAACGCCGGATCCGCGCCAAAAAATCGGCGACGTCCTCGTCGCTGAAAGCGTTTGCCAAAGACAACATGGGAACCGAGTGCGTGACCGATCCAAACTCGCGCGATGGCGCAGCGCCGACTTTTTGCGACGGACTGTCTGCGTGAACGAGTGCCGGAAAACGCGCCTCGATGGCGTCGCTGCGTTTTCGCAGTTCGTCATAGGCCGCATCACTGATTTCCGGTGCGTCGGACTGATAGTACAGACGGTCGTGATGCGCGATTAGAGCCGCCAAACGGGCAAGCTCTTGCCGGGCTTCCTGCTCTGTCAGGTCCTCGATAGCCTTGACGCTCTCATCGGGGATCATTCGGGCACTCCGATCAGCTTCGCGGCAGCGGCACGGGCTTCCTCGGTAATGCTGGCGCCGGATAACATGCGGGCAATCTCCTCACGACGCGCTTTCGAATCCAGCACCCTAACATTGGTCACGGTTTGCGCCTGATCCGCCTGCTTCTCCACATGCCAGTGCTGCCGTCCCCGGGATGCGACTTGGGGGCTGTGGGTCACAACCAGAATCTGCCGCTTCTCCGCCAAACGGCTCAAGCGATCTCCAACCGCCGCCGCCGTCGCCCCTCCAACCCCGCTGTCCACCTCGTCAAATACCAGGGTCGTCACCGGACTGGCCTCGGCCAGCACCAGTTTGAGGGCCAATAGAAAACGGGATAATTCGCCTGCCGAGGCGATACGGCCCAAAGCGCCCGGCGGACTGCCTGGATTGGTCGCCACTTCAAAAACAACGCGATCACAACCCGACGGCCCAGCTTGGTCGGGATCGAGTTTTTCCACCGCTGTTCGAAAACGCGCCTTATCGAGCTTGAGCGGGGGCAACTCGGCGTTCACGGCAACATCCAGAGCTTCCGCCGACGTCTTGCGCCGTTTCGACAAAGCATCCGCAGCCTGCCAGTAGAGCGCCTCGGCCGAACCGCATTCCTTCTCCAGCCGCTGCAACTCCGCATCCCCGCTGTCGATAGCCGCCAGTTGCTCCGACATGTCGCGGTGCAGATCGGACAGCCCGGAAACCTCGACCCTGTGCTTGCGAGCGAGGTCCTTTAGAGCAAAATAGCGGTCTTCGATCTGTTGCAGCCCCTCGCCTTCGAAATCGCCGTCGCTGGCAAGAGCCTGCAAGGTCTCGCGAGCCTCCTCGGTCTCCGCCAAAGCTCTCCCCAAAGCCGAGACCGCGCCGTCCAGCCGACCGGCGGCCTTGTCCGACATTTGCTCAAGACGACGCTGTGCAGCCGCCAGCGGCCGCTCGGCGCTGTCAAGTTGGGTTAGGGCATCTTGCATGGCCTCTAGGAGCTGCCCTGCATTGAGCAGCAGCGCTCGACGTTCGGCGAGCGCTTCCTCCTCGCCTTCCTGTGGATCGATGCGCGCCAGTTCCTCAATCGCGTGGCGCAGGAAATCCTCGTCTCGACGGGCGTTCGCCAGTTTCTCTTGCGCGGCTTCGAATGTTGTTCTGAGGTTCTGCCATCGGGCCCAGGCCTGCTCGACCGCCGTTCGCTCGACCCGCAGTCCGCCAAAAAGATCCAGGGTCTTGCGATGCGTTTTAGGGTCCAGAAGTCCGCGCTGCTCGAAATGCCCCTGAACTTCTACAAGGGATTCGCCCAGTTGCCGTAAAAGCGTGACCGACACCGGTTGATCGTTGACGAACGCACGGCTGCGCCCATCCGCCGAGACTTGACGGCGCAGCAGCAAGGGTTCGCCAGGTTCGATCTCGACGCCGCCCTCGTCCAACAAAAGCCACAAGGGATGGTCCAAAGGTGCCTCGAAGGACGCGATCACCGTCGCCTTATCGGCGCCGGGTCTGAGGAGCCCGCTATCAGAGCGCTCGCCGAGTGCCAATCCCAAAGAATCGAGGAGAATAGATTTTCCTGCCCCGGTTTCGCCGGTCAGGACAACCAATCCCGATTCAAACTGCAAATCCAGTCTGTCGATCAGAACCACGTCGCGGATGGAGAGCCCTGCCAGCATGGAACGGGTTGTACACCCCCTCGTCGATCAGAAAATGGATTTCCAAGTCCGGGATATCCAGGAGCCCTTGTCCTCTTCGGGTCGCAAATCCTGCCCCGTCAACAGGGCATAACTATCGAGATACCAATCATTGCCAGGGAAGTTGTAACCCAGCACTGCTGCGGTCGATTGCGCTTCGGAGGCCAGCCCCAATGCAAGATTGGCTTCGACTAACCTGTGCAAGGCTTCTGGAACGTGCGTCGTGGTTTGATAATCCTTGATCACCAAACGGAACCGATTGATTGCCGCCAGATACTGGTTCCGCCGCAGGTAGTAACGACCGATGGCCATGTGCTTTCCAGCCAGATGGTCACGGGTGAGATCGATTTTCAAACCTGCATCGCGCGCATACTCCGTCTCCGGGAAGCGGCGAACGATTTCCTCCAGCGACTCTAGAGCCAGACGCGTCATCTTCTGATCGCGCTCAACGTCGGAAATCTGCTCGTAATAGGACAGCGCTTTCAGGTAATGCGCATAGGCAATGTCCGGGCTGCCGGGGTGAAGCGCGATGAACCGATCCAATGCATCGATCGCCTCGTCGTAACTATTGTTGAGGTAGTAACTGTAAGCGGCCATCAGCTGCGCTTTAGTCGCCCAGACCGAATAAGGATGTTGGCGCTCGACTTCTTCAAACTTCTGGGCGGCGATGGTGTAATCGTCGCCTTCGGCCAAGGTGGCTATCGCGTCATTGTAGAGCTCCTCCACCGGGCGCTCTACATAAGGCACGGCGACGTCATCGCTTCCGCAAGCGGCGAGCAGAGGTCCCATCAACAAAACTGCGAGCAGCAACTTCAGGGCAGTGGCTTTTGGCGTCGTGTAGCGCTTCGTCATGGTTCTCCATCAGCCCACAGAGGTTCGGGCGATTAGACTGTGGAGCAAGACTATAGGAGCAAGCCGGGAGTGCCTCAAGCCACTCCGCGACATGATTGGCAGTTCATTGCCTCTGAATTGGCAAAAAATCTTATGCGGCGCCGGCTACGGCTCTGGAAAGCACCTGCCCGCTGGCGCCCATGGGCGCGTCAACCAAGGCTGGGGTCACGAGTTCTACCCACTCCCACGCTTCGGAGTCGCTGAGAACTTCATCCAGCAAACGCAGATTCAGCGCATGTCCCGTCCGCACACCCGTGAAATGCCCGATGACCGGAGCGCCCATCAGGTAAAGATCGCCAATCGAATCGAGTACCTTATGACGGACGAACTCGTCGCTGTACCGTAAACCGCCCTCATTCAGGATTCTGTCATCATCGATGACGATGGCGTTTTCAAGCGAGCCACCTCGGGCGAAACCCATACGGCGAAGCATTTCGACCTCCTGAAGGAAGCCGAAGGTTCGCGCCTGAGCAAGTTCGTGCCTGAAACATTCCTCAGTGATCGCACCGGACCAGACCTGATTGCCGATTGCGCGGCTCTCGAAGTCGATCTCCAGGTTGATCGTCAGACCTTTGTCCGATGGCGACAAGGATGCCCATCGATCAGGGTCCTCGACGCGCACTTCCTTGAGAATTCGAATTGCTTTACGGGTCAGCGCCTGGCGCACGCGGCCAGCGCTGGCGATAAGCGAGAGAAATGGCGCGGAGCTTCCATCCATGATCGGCACTTCGTCGGCATCAAGCTCGATCAGGACATTGTCGATACCGCTCGCATAGAGCGCGGCCATCAGATGTTCGATCGTCGCAATTCGAACGCCATAAGCCTCGATGGTGGTGCAAAGGGGCGTGATGACCGCATTGCTCCAAAGCGCCGGAACGTCAGCGCTTCCTTGGCTCAATTTAGTGCGTCGAAAGATGATTCCCGAATCGGGCGCCGCAGGGCGCAAGGTCATGGCAACGGATTGTCCGCTGTGCACACCAACGCCCGAGCAATGAATGGGATTCTTTAATGTGCATTGAGAAACTGTCACCCTATCAAGCATTCCTTTTCTGCGGGTTTTTCAGAACCGCACCCCCCAAACTTTTATAGCATCGAGCCTATAATTGCCCGTTGTTGCTTAAGAGATAACTAAGAGTTCTCAACTTCAAAGGGAAATCAATCTTTGTTGCAAGTTGTTGCGCGGCCTCAAAGACCACAGCTTGAAAAAGGTCAAGATATTCACTTCATTGAATAAAATGACCCGCCTGCCGCTTGGATTATAAACCTAACGGCAGGCGGGTCACTAGGCCCCCTCAAACTTTACGGACCAGGACGTCAGTTAGCCTGACGCCGCAGGAAGGTTGGAATTTCGAAGAGATCATCCTCGAACTCCGATTCGGCCGGTTGGGCGCGGCTGTCCAATCCAGACAGATTTGCCTGCTGTCCAGCAGCTGCTTCCGGTTTGGCTTCGGTCCTGTGAACCTGCGGCTCACGCCTGCTTGAGGCAAGTTTCGGCTCCGCTTCCTGCCGTCCCGCAGTTGGCACTTCACGCAGCGTTGCCGCTTCTTCCTTGCGCTCTACACCGGTGAAAGCCAACGCCGCCTTCGTCATCTTGTTGAAGATGTTGCTGCGACGCTGGGACGCAGCCTCGTTGCTTCCATTGGCCATCGCAGCTTCGGCGAAAGGTTCGGCAGTGCGACGCGCTTGTTCTTGAATACGCGGCCTCCGCGGCGCCTCCATCGGCTTGGGCGGTATGAACGCGTCCTGGTGCTGCCCGGCAACGGCCAACTCCGGACCCGCCTCAGCCACGGCAAGCTCCGGGATACGCTCATCGACCGGCTCTTGCGATTCCACTTCTGCAACCACCGGTTCGGGCAGTTCGGTGCCCTGTTCGTCAAACTGCTCTTGCGGCTCTTCGATTGCGGCGACAGCAGCGATCAGGTTCGCATCGGCCGCCTCCTGCTCCTGGGCAAATGCCGCAGCGGCAGGACGAACCCGCTCTTCCTCCGCGACCAACGGCGCTACGCGCGGCTTCGCTTTTGCAACCGGCGCACTGATCGGCACGGGGCGTTGAGCCTCGTCCGCATCGATGCCGGTGGCGACGATGGACACGCGCATGATGCCGTTCATCGATTCATCGAAAGTCGAGCCGAAGATGATGTTGGCGTCGGGATCAACCTCCTCGCGGATACGGTTGGCCGCTTCATCGACTTCGAACAGCGTCATGTCCATACCGCCGGTGATGTTGATCAACACGCCTCTTGCCCCGCGCATCGAAACATCGTCCAACAGCGGGTTGGAGATCGCCGCTTCCGACGCAGCAATAGCACGGCCGTCGCCTTCCGACTCACCCGTCCCCATCATGGCCTTGCCCATCTCGGACATGACTGTGCGGATATCTGCAAAGTCGAGGTTGATGAGACCCGGCATGATCATCAGGTCGGTCACGCCGCGCACGCCTGAGTGCAGCACGTCGTCGGCCATCTTGAAAGCATCGGCGAACGTGGTGCGTTCATCGCAAACCCGGAACAGGTTTTGGTTGGGAATGATGATGAGGGTGTCGACGAACTGCTGTAGTTCATCGAGCCCACTCTCGGCCATGCGCATACGGTGAATGCCCTCGAATTGGAAAGGCTTGGTCACCACGCCGACAGTCAAAATGCCATTTTCGCGAGCGGCTCTGGCAATAACCGGCGCGGCGCCGGTTCCTGTGCCGCCGCCCATGCCGGCAGTGATGAACACCATGTTCGAGCCCTCGAGGTTCTCAAGAATCTCGTCCATGGCTTCCTCGGCAGCCGCACGACCGACGTCCGGCCGGGAGCCAGCGCCAAGCCCTGAGGTGATATGCCGCCCGAGCTGAATGCGGCGCTCGCAAATCGACTGCTCCAAGGCCTGAGCGTCCGTGTTCGCAATCACGAACTCCACGCCCTCCAGCTTGCTGGATATCATGTTGTTAACGGCATTGCCGCCGGCGCCACCAACACCCACCACGGTGATGCGCGGCTTCAGATGATCCTGTTCATCTTTCGGTACGCTGAGGTTCAAAGACATTTTCTCCTCCAATCCCCCGTCAAGTGGGGCCTCCTCGTTGAAGCCGGGTCCTCCGGCTGCCGTTCGTCCCGTGGCGCTTTGATCGGGACCTCAATGATCGCCATTTCGCGCTCGCACCCTCAAAAGTGTTCGCGCAACCAGCCGCCGACACGCCCCAAGAAGGGCAAGTCGGCTTGTTGTGTCATTCCGCCGTCCTGTACTGCTGCCGCCTGCGCCTGCACGCGGGGCATCACCTCCAGAATGCGCTCCGCCTCAATGGCGTAGAGCACAAGCCCGGCAGTGACTGCATGGGCCGGACCCGCCGTCGCCTCAGCCAAACCGACAATTCCGCTGGGACGGCCGATGCGAATCTTCCTATCGAGGATCAGGGCGGCCATATCGTTGACCCCCGGCAGTTGGCAGGCCCCGCCGGTTAACACCACGCGGCGCCCGCCTAAGCGGTACATGCCGCTTTGCTCCAGGCGCGAGCGCACCAGTTCGAAGGTTTCTTCCAGACGCGGTTGTATGATTCCGTTCAGAAGCGAGCGCGGCACCTGATGCACCGATCCCTCGTCGTACTCGCCAACCTGGGGAACGTCGATCAGCTCGCGATCATCGGCACTGGCGGCAATCGCATGGCCATAGAGTGTCTTGATTCTCTCGGCATGCGCCACCGGAGTCGAAAGCCCGCGCGCAATGTCGGTCGTGACGTGCAGGCCGCCGACCGGCAGCACATCGGTATGGATGACCTTGCCCTCGAAGAACACGGCGATGGAGGTTGTCCCGCCGCCCATGTCGATGAGCGTAACGCCAAGATCTCGCTCGTCCTCAACCAGAACGGAAAGGCCGGACGCATAGGGCGCGACCACAAAGCCACCGACTTCCAGATGGCAGCGCTCCACGCAGTTCACGAGGTTTCGTACTGGGCCGCTCCCGGCGGTAACCAAATGAAGATCTACCCCCAGTCGCTCACCCACCATGCCGCGCGGATCGCGGATACCGCGGCTTCCGTCGACCGAATAAGCCAGAGGGATTGAATGAACCAATTCGCGCCCTTCGCCAATGTGCCCGTTCAGATAGCTAGGTTCATGTCCCAGGCTCAGGGCGCGGCGCAGATCCCGGTCTCCCACATGTGCCCCATCCAGGGCCACTTCGACGGCGATCTGTCGCGACAGCGGTTTGCCGCTGGAAAGCCCCAGCACGACGCGCTCGATAGTGTCGCCCGCCATCTGTTCGGCGGCATGGACGGCATTGCGGATAGCAACCTCCGCGGCTTCCATGTCGACAATCGCGCCATTCTTGATGCCACGACTGGCCTGCTGGCCAATCCCCAGCACGCGGGGAGCCGCGCTCTGGCCGCCGCTGCCGGTCTGCGCGATGAAACAACAAACCTTGCTCGAACCGACATCGAGTGCTGCGATAAGTCCGTTCCGGTTGCTGCCTGGGCCCTTCTTCATTGCTTGCTTCTTTCTCTTGGTATGATCTCGGTCATGTCGCTTGACCGGGTTTGCTGTCTTGCTCGCCTTCGATGCCACCCGGAATGCCGTGCAAGATCATCCGGTCAGGCAATCTGAGGTCGATGATGCGGACGTCGCGCTCCAACAACCCATGTTCACGCGCCAAACGCGCGAGTTGGCTGTAAGCCGCCTTCTCGCCGCTTTCGGGAAGCTGCACGTCGATGTCGCCCAGTAAGCGGAGGTTCCAACGCCGTCCACCGACACGCACCGCGGCAGTGACGAGACGCCCCAGGTCCGGCTCGCTATCGAGCAGGTGCACGAGTTGACCCGCGTGACCCGGCGCATCCGGGCCGACGATCAGAGGTAAGGCAGCGAACTGTCGGAGATCCCGCACAGGAACGGCTTCGCCGTTGCGGTCGATCAGCGTGACTTTGCCGCGGTTCTGCCACAACGCGAGCGGTTCGCGCTCACGAAGCTCAATGACCAGGCTGCCGGGCAAGCGGCGACCGACTGAGGCCTCCGCAACCCAGGGCAAGGCCGCCAGCCTGTCGCGGAGGTCTGCCAGATCGTAGGCCAGGATCGGTTGTCCCTGCCGCACATCGAGAGCGGCCAGCAGTTCTGCTTGCGAAGTCCGGTTCCGGCCTACGACCAGCAAGTCTTGCAGAGCCATCCCCGCCTCAGCCGACTGCTCCATCACCTCGACACGAAGCTCGTCCCAACCGCGCTGCGGCACCCCGGATTCCCAAAGCAGCACGCCGCCGAGCAGCAACGAAGCAGCTCCGAGCCCGGCTCCGCCGCGCCGCAGAACCTTGCGTGTCAAAAGGGACCGCCAACCAGCCGTGCGCCGCTGCGTCCCTGTTTTGGCAGAGGCGCGTTTCTTGCTACGGGCCGGGGGGTTCATGCTCGACATAGTGCCTCCTCCACGATCCACTCGACCAATTCGCCGAAAGGAATCCCCACGTGAGCCGCCTGCTCCGGCACCAAGCTCAACGGGGTCATGCCCGGCTGGGTATTGACTTCGAGAATGATGAGTCCGTCCTCGCCAAGATCTTCGTCGAAACGGAAATCGGCGCGGCTGACGCCACGGCAACCCAATGCGCGATGCGCCACCAGCGCCATCTCCATGACCTTTTCCGTCAGGCCGTTCTTGAGAGGCGCCGGCAAAAGATGGTCGGCTTTTCCATCGGTGTACTTGGCGGTGTAGTCATAGAAACCCTGACGGGGCCGAATTTCAGTCACTGACAAGGGACGCTCCCCCATCACGGCAACGGTCAACTCCCGACCCGGAACAAAGCGCTCCACCATCACCTTGTCGCCATAGGGCCAACGCTCTTCATCAAGAACCAGGCTGTTGGCGCCAGGCATGATGATCTCCACACCCACGCTCGACCCTTCTGCGACCGGCTTGACCACATAGGGACGCGGCATGACATCGCCCGCCAGAACCTCCGCGCGGCTGGCGATGACGCTTTCGGCGACCGGCAATCCCGCTGCAACGAAGGACTTCTTCGCGACGCCCTTATCCATCGCCAACGCCGAGGCAAGGACACCGGAATGGGTGTAGGGAATGTCGAGCAGTTCAAGCAGCCCCTGCACGCAGCCATCCTCACCCCAATGGCCGTGCAGCGCATTGAAGACGACATCGGGTTTTGGCTGGAGAGCCGAAACCATTTCCGCCACGCCATCACGCGGATCGATTTCCAGAACATCATGGCCGCGTTCACGCAGTGCCTTGGCACAGGCCTTACCGCTGACAAGGGAAACCTCACGCTCTGCGGAGCGACCTCCCAACAGGACGGCGACGCGATGCACGTTCATCGCGCACCTCCTTTCGCCGCCACGCCGATCCGGCGAATTTCCCACTCCAGATCGACGCCGCTTGATTCCTTTACCCGCCGTCTCACCTCTTCGCCGAGGCCTTCCAACTCGGCCGCCGTCGCGCCGCCGGTGTTGATCAGGAAGTTGCAGTGCATCTCCGACACCTGGGCAGCGCCCATGCGAAGTCCGCGACAACCCGCGGCATCGATAAGCTGCCATGCCTTGAGCCCGACTGGATTCTTGAAGGTGGAGCCACCGGTCCTGGTTTTGACCGGCTGACTCTCTTCGCGTTGCGCCTGGATAGTCGCCATCATGCCGCCGATGACCTGGGGATCTCCCGGGCGTCCCTGCAACCAAGCGCGGGTAAAAATCCAATCCGCAGGCGCATCGCTGTGACGGTAGGACATGCCCAGGTCGCAAGGCGTTACCCGGTGAATCCTGCCGCGACGATCAATCGCCTCGGCTTCAATCAGGACATCCTTAGTCTCGCTGTTGTAGGCCCCGGCATTCATGCGCAGCGCCCCACCCAAAGTTCCGGGCACACCGCAGAAAAATTCCAGTCCCGCAATCGATGCGGCGTGCGCGGCCTTGGCCACCGTCAGATCGAGCGCGGCAGCCCCCGCCTCCAGGACGTAATCATCCAAGGCCCGCATCTTGGCGAAAGCGGCGCCCAGGCGAATCAGAACACCGGGCACACCGCCGTCACGAACCAAAAGGTTGGACCCAACGCCCATTACCGTCACCGGCACATCGATCGGCAGCCCCTTCAAGAACATTGCCAGATCTTCCATGTCGGCGGGCTTGAACATCACTTCGGCACAGCCTCCGACACGGAACCACGTAATGCGGTCCAAAGGGGCGTCCGCGGTGACACGGCCGCGCACTTCGGGCAAACGCTCGATCAAGGGTGGCTGTGGACTGCGGAGAGCGGCGTTCATCGGACCGCCTCCCGGCTTTGAAAAGCCTCCAGTTGCTGCGGCAAGCTCTGGGCCCAGGCAGTAATGTTGCCGGCACCTAGGCAAACCACCAGGTCGCCGGGACGGGCAATGGCTTTGATCGTCTCCGGCAAAGCCTCGGGGCCTGAAAGCGCGGTTACGTGCCGGTGCCCGCGGTCATGAAGTCCTTCGACGAGCGCATCCTTACTCGCCCCTTCGATGGGTTCTTCGCCAGCGGCATATACGTCGGCCACGACGACATGATCCGCATCGTTAAAGCAGGTGCAGAAATCAGCGAAGAGGTTGGCAAGGCGGCTGTAGCGATGCGGCTGCACCACCGCGATGACGCGCCCCTTGGTAGCGGCGCGCGCGGCTTGGAGAACCGCGGCGATCTCGACCGGATGATGCCCGTAGTCGTCGATCACCGTGATGCCACCGGACTCGCCGGTTTTGGTGAAGCGCCGCTTCACGCCGCTAAAGACAGCAAGGCTCTTGCGCACCACCTCGGAATCAATGCCCATCTCCAAGGCCACGGCGATCGCAGCCAAGGCGTTTGAAACATTGTGCTTCCCAAACATCGGCAGATGCAGACTGCTGATCTTGGTTTCCTGTCCGGTCACGCGGTCGCTGACGGTAACATCGAAAATCTGGCCGTTGCTGTCGCTGCGCAGATTCTCACCACGAACTTCCGCTTGCGGCGAGAATCCATAGGTAATTAGGCGGCGGTCGGTGACCTGACCGATCAAAGCCTGCACCTGCGGATGGTCGATACAGACGACCGCGAAACCGTAGAAGGGCACGTTGGAGACAAAGCTCTCGAATGCCTCGTGCAACGACTCCACCGAGCCGTAGTAGTCCAGGTGTTCCGGATCGATATTGGTGACCACGGCGATGGTGGCAGGCAGCTTCACGAAACTGCCGTCGCTCTCATCGGCCTCGGCAACCAGCCATTCGCCCTGTCCCAAGCGCGCGTTGGTGCCATAGGCGTTGATGATGCCCCCGTTAATGACGGTCGGATCGAACTCGGCGCCGTCCAACAATCCTGCGACCAGCGAGGTCGTCGTCGTCTTGCCGTGGGTTCCGCCAACCGCAATCGACCACTTCAACCGCATCAATTCACCAAGCATCTCGGCCCGGCGCACAACAGGTACAAAGCGCGCGCGTGCCGCTTTGAGCTCTGGGTTGTCAGCCTTGATCGCGGAAGAAACAACCAGAACCTGGATGTCTTCGACGTTCTCGGCACGATGGCCGATGACCACCTCAATGCCCAGCTTGCGAAGGCGGGCGACGTTTGCATTCTCGGCGATATCGGATCCCCGAACCTGATAGCCAAGATTATGGAGGATCTCGGCTATTCCACTCATGCCGATTCCGCCGATCCCGACGAAGTGCACCGTCCCGATATCGAGAGGCATGGCCCTCATGCGGCATCCTCCTCTCGAGTCTGGGGAGCGGAATCGTTCTGATCCGGCACCAGGCCGGTCGCGCTAAACACCACTGCAGCGAGACGCTCGGCCGCTCGTTCCTGGCCAAAGGACCTCGCCGCCGACGCGGCGTTTGTCAATGTTTCGGGAGCCGACAGCAGGGTTTCCAGGCGCTCCGCCAAATGCGGACCGGAGAGATTGGATTGCGCTAGCAACCAAGCGCCCCCCGCCATCGATAGGCTGCGTGCATTTGCCGCCTGGTGATCGTCGGCGGCAAAAGGATAGGGCACCAGGATTGCCGGTCGACCGGCAATCGACAACTCAGCGATGGTCGACGCGCCGGCCCGCGCGATTACCAGGTGTGCCTTGGCCAACTGCTCGGGCATATCGTCAAAGAAGGAGCGCAGATCAGCGGTCACCCCGCAGGCGGCATAGCGTGCCGCAATCTCTTCAAGACCGTTGCCGCGAACCTGCTGGGCGATGTGAAGCCGATGCCGTTGGGATTCCGGCAGGCGTTCGATCGCGTCCGGGACGGCCTCGTTCAAGATGGTCGCTCCCTGGCTGCCGCCGATGACCAGTAGATGCAACGGCCCATCCGCGCCTGGTGCGCGATAGGGCGCCGCACGCAGCGCGGCAATAGCGGGACGCACGGGATTGCCGGTCAACACGGTTTTGCCGCTTTCGCGCTCGTCGAAGCCCTTAACTTGTTCGAAGCAGGTCGCTATGGCGTGTGCTTTTGCCGCCAGGAAGCGATTGGCGCGCCCGGCCACCGCATTCTGTTCATGGAGAACGATCGGGCAGCGTAGATATCCGCCCACCAGCACGGGAGGTACAGATGCATAGCCGCCGAAGCCCACGACCGCATCGGGCCGGCGCCTTACTAGATAAAGAAAGGCCTGAAGCGTGCCAATTGCCAGATTGAAGGCACCCTTTGCCTTGGCCAGGAAGTCGCCCCCTGCAAGCGCGCCGGAACGCAGATGACGCGTCTCCACGGTATCCTCGAACCCGGCACCGAAACCGCCGCCGCGCTGATCGGTCAACAGGGCGACCCGCCAGCCGTGTCCCAGCAGTTGCTCGGCCAGCGCGCGAGCCGGGAACATGTGGCCGCCCGTGCCGCCAGCCGCGAGAACCGCGAGTTTTTGGCGTTGGGCGCTCATAGGTTCTCCTCCAAAGAGGAGCGTCGGCGTGTCAGCGCCAACAGCATGCCCATGCCAAAAGCCAGTGCGAGGAGCGATGACCCCCCATAAGAGATAAAGGGCAGGGTCATGCCCTTCGTGGGCATGAGGTGCAAAGTCGACCCCATATTGATCAGTGCCTGAAGCCCGAACTGGAAGACCAAACCGGCTGCTGCCAGCATCACGAAAAGGCTGTTTTCACCCCAGATGCGCGACATACCGCGAAGTACGACCACAGCGAACAGCGCCACAATGAACAGGCAAACCAATGCCCCGAATTCCTCGCCAGCAACGGCAAAGATGAAGTCGGAATGAGAATCCGGGAGCGAATTCTTGATTGTTCCCTCGCCCGGCCCACGCCCCAGCAATCCACCGTTCATGAAGGCTTCGAGCGACCGGTTGATTTGAAAGCGATCACCCGCTTGCGGATCAAAGAATGCATCGATGCGCACGGTCACGTGCGGCAGCATGAAGTAGGCGCCGATCAGACCGACCACCCCCAGAACAATGAGGCCGGCCACCAGGATCAAGGGCAATCCGGCCAGGAAGAACTGCCCGGCCCAAACTGCGGTCACCACGACGGTCTGGCCGAGATCCGGCTGCGCCAGTAGCAAAGCCACGACCACGGTGTAGAGAAAGGCCGATATCCAAGTGCCCGGGATCGAGTTTTCCTCATCCTTGGCTGCCGCGAACATCCAGGCTGCTGTAACCGCGAAGGTCGGCTTAATGAACTCGGAAGGCTGCAAGGAGAAGCCTGCGATTGAAATCCAACGCACCGCGCCCTTGATCTCGGTCCCAACGAGCAAGGTGACAACAAGCACGGCAATGGTCCCCAGGAACCCAAGGACGGCAACGCGCCGCACCCACTTCACGCTGAGGAGCGAGGTTCCTACCAGGATGGCTGCCGCCAGCGGCACCAGTACGAGTTGGCGCTTGGCTAGATGGAATCCATCCAGCCCGATGCGACCGCCAGCAGCGGGAGATGCGGCCAGCGTCAGCACCACGCCGAAGATCATCAGCACGCCCAGCGCGAGCAAAGTCCAACGGTCGACGGTCCACCACCAACGACCCAGGATGCTCGTATCGGTGCGGGCGAAGCTGCTCATTGACCACCTCCCGCCTGGCTTGAGCCGACAGTTGAGGCTGCTTTCTCCAACTCCCTGACCGAGTCAATAAAAGCCTTGCCGCGGGCTTCGAAGTTCGCGAACTGGTCAAACGACGCGCAGGCAGGCGACAGCAGCACCACAGGAGCCGACCGCCGCTCCGCCGCCGCCAGGGCTTGCGCCTTGACGACGGCGGAGGCGAGGTCGCCGCAGGAATGCGTCGCCACCTTGCCTTCCAACTCCTTGGCGAAGGTTTCGGCGGATTCGCCGATTAGGAAGGCATGGGCAATCTTCGGGTAGTAGGCTTCGAGACCGGCAAGGCCGCCCTCTTTGGCCCGCCCCCCCAGGATCCAATAGATATCGTCGTAACAGGCCAGCGCCTTTGCGGCTGCGTCGGCGTTCGTCGCCTTGGAATCGTTGATGTAGCGGATGCCGTCGATCTCACTCACCAGTTGCTGACGATGCGCCAGGCCCGGGAAAGAGCGGATACAGGCAATCGCAACCGGTGCAGGCACGCCGTGCGCCTTGCAAGCCGCGTAGGCGGCGGCGGCATTCTGCCAGTTATGCCGGCCAGGCAGATTCGGTACCTCATCAAGATTGAGCACCGGGAAGCCCTCGCCATCCATGTCGTCGTAGAGCACACGGTCCAGCACATAGACCCCACCCGGAACGGCTTCGCCCGACGCAGAGATCGGGACAACCCGCTGATCGTCCGCCTTTACGAGCGCTTTGTGGATTGCACGGCAATAATCGTCGTCGATCCCAATAACGGCGGTGCGCGGCTTGGTCTGACGACGGAAGATCTGCTTCTTTGCCGCGATGTAGCCCTCCAAACCGCCGTGGCGATCCAGATGATCGGGCGAAATGTTGAGCAGAACCGCAGTATCGAAGGTGATCGAGTAAATGCGCTCAAGCTGGTAGCTCGACAGTTCCAGGACATAGGTTCCGTCCTGATAAAGAGCGTCCAGTTGCAAAGCAGGTGTGCCGAGATTGCCGCCCGTTTCAACCGCAGCACCACTCAGGCTCATTATATGGCCGATCAACGCCGTGGTGGTCGATTTACCATTGGTTCCGGTGACACCAAGGTAGCGCGCCTCGCGCTGTGCCCGCGCCAGCAACTCAATATCGCAGACGATCTCGATATTGGCCGCGCGCGCGGCTGCGGCAACCGGATGGGGTTCTGGATAACGATCGGGGATGCCCGGCGAGAGCACCAGCGTCGGCACCTCGTCCCAGTTCATCTTATAGAGGTCGACCAGCGGAATATCGGCGGCGCGAGCCGCGGCGCGGGTATCCTCGTTGTCATCCCAGGCCCGCACTTCGGCTCCGGAAGCGATGAGCGAGCGGGCAGTCGCGATGCCGGACTTACCCAGACCCATCACCGCCACCGGGAACCCACTCATGTAGAAGAGGTCGATCATCTGGCCCTCACCTAATCTTCAAGGTTGAAAGGCCGATCAGGGCCAGGATGGATGCGATGATCCAGAAGCGGATAACGATGGTCGGCTCCGCCCACCCCTTCTTCTCGAAGTGATGATGCAGTGGCGCCATACGGAATACGCGTTTACCGGTCATCTTGAAGGATGCGACCTGCACGATCACCGATACCGTTTCCAAAACGAAGAGCCCACCGACGATGGCGAGGACCAGTTCGTGCCGCGTGATCACCGCTATGGTGCCCAGCGCCGCGCCGCAGGACAGCGAGCCGGTATCGCCCATGAAGACCATGGCCGGCGGTGCATTGAACCAGAGGAACCCGAGACTGGCGCCAACCAGCGCGGCGCAGAAAACCGCCAGTTCACCCGACCCCGGCACACCGTGCAGCCCCAGATAGTTCGCAAAGACCGCATTGCCGACGAGGTAGGCGATCAGGGCGAAGACGCCGGTGGCGATCATCACGGGAACGATAGCCAACCCGTCCAGCCCGTCCGTCAGGTTCACCGCATTGGCCGAACCCACCATGACAACGGCGGCGACCGCCAGGAACAGCCAACTCAGATTGAGCAGCGCATCCTTGAAGAACGGCAAGGCGAAACGGAACTGCAGATGCTCGGGACTGATGACCGTGATCCAGTAAGCAGCGGCGACGGCGATACCGATTTCCAGAACCAACCGGAGCTTTCCGGGCAAACCTTTGTGAGACCGGCTGGTCAGTTTCTTGTAATCGTCGACGAAGCCGATCGCACCGTAACCGCCTGTCACCAGCAGCACGATCCAAACGTACTGGTTCGAGAGGTCAGCCCACAACAAGGTGGAGATGGCGACCGCGAGCAAGATGAGAACACCGCCCATGGTCGGCGTCCCCTTTTTGGTCAGCAGGTGTGTCTCCGGCCCATCCTCACGAATTGGCTGGCCTTCCTTCTGCTTGGCCTTCAGCCAGTTGATTACCCAGGGCCCAAGCACGAAGGACAGGATCAGCGCAGTGATAACGGCGCCGCCGCCACGGAATGTCAGATAGCGGAAGAGGTTGAAGAAGATGAAGTCCTCAGCCAGCGGGGTCAGGAGATTGTAAAGCATGAGGTCTCCTCCTAACGTCCGTTGGCCGCGCGAAGCGGCTGGTTATCGGAGTGTTTCCGGTCGAGGGTCCTTAAACCCTCGACGATTACCGCCATGCGGCTGCCGAGAGAGCCCTTGACCATCACTACGTCGCCGGGCTTGACCGCGGCCTGAACGATGGGGAGCAGGGCTACTGAATCACGCGCATGGGCGCCGCGACGGTCAGCGGGCAGCGCCTCGAACAACGCCGTCATGTCCGCACCGCAGGCAAAGAGCAGATCGACATCTGCTTCCAAAAGCGGCTTGGCCAGGCCGGCATGCAGGCTGCGGCTTTCCGACCCCAACTCCAGCATGTCGCCTAGGATCGCGATCCGGCGGCTTCCCTCACGCGGCTTGGAGCGCCCCAGGACCGAGAGCGCCGCGCGCATGGATTCCGGATTGGCGTTGTAGCTGTCGTCGATCAACTCGAATGCGCCTTCGGGCATGGAGACCAACTCGCTGGAGCCGCGGCCCTTCAGAACCTTCAGGCGCGTGAATTGTGCGGCTGCCGTCGTCAGGTCCAGACCCAACGCCCGCACCACCGCCAAGACCGCAAGCGAGTTCATGACCCAATGTTCACCGGGTACCGCCAGGCTATAGTCAAAGGGCTTGCCGCCGATCAACGCGGAAACTGCGCTGCAACGGGCATAAAGCTCTGCGTTTACAAGACGAAGCTGGGCTTCGGCCGACTTGCCGAAGGTCTGAAACCGAGTTACGCCGCACGCTTCGGCGCGGGCCCGCAATAGACCGTAGTACTCGCTGGAGGCATTCAGAATAGCGGCGCCTCCGGGCTGCACCCCCTCAAAGATTTCGGCCTTGGCCTCGGCGATTGCGGCGCCTGTCTTGAAGAAAGCGAGATGAGCGCGGGCGATGGTCGTGATAACCGCCACTTCCGGCTGCACCAGATCCACCAGATCGCGAATCTCACCCGGATGGTTCATGCCCAATTCGAACACACCGAATTCAGCGTCACGCGGCATGCGTGCGAGCGACAACGGGACGCCCCAGTGATTATTGAAGCTGGATACGCTGGCGCTCACCTTGCCGAAAGGCGAGAGTACCAAGCGCAGAGCTTCCTTCGTTCCAGTTTTCCCGGCGCTGCCGGTCACCGCCACGATTCGGGCCGATGAACGTTTGCGCGCAGCCCGACCCAGAGCCGTCAAGGCTTTGAGAGTGTCCTCGACCAGGATCAAAGGCGCGCCTTCCGGTACGTCTTCCGGCATCCGATGCACCAGCGCCGCCGTCGCCCCCTTAGCTAGAGCGGCGGCTACGAAATCATGCGCATCGTGATTGGGCCCCTGGAGTGCGACGAAGAGGTCTCCCGGTTGCAGGTTACGGCTGTCGATCGCAACACCGCCTGCGGTCCAATCCGCCCCTTTGGCCAATCCGCCGACAGCGTCCAGCACCTCGTCGCGTGTCCATAGCGGGGTCTGGGTCATACCTGCCCTCCCCGCGCAAGACGTCGCGCTATTTCGCTATCGTCGAACGGCAACACCTTGTCGCCGACGATCTGCCCGGTTTCATGTCCCTTGCCTGCGATCAGAACCAGATCGCCCGGATCGGCTTCAGCCAAGGCCGCCGCGATGGCGCCGCCGCGGTCGCTGACTTCCCGCGCTCCCGGCGCTGCAGCCAGAATCTCGGCGCGGATGGCAACGGGGTCCTCACTGCGTGGATTGTCGTCGGTCACCAGCACGACATCGGCCAAACGCGTCGCAATCTCTCCCATCAGGGGACGCTTGCCACGGTCGCGGTCACCACCTGCGCCGAATACCACGATCAGACGACCTTCCGCATGGGGGCGCAAGGCCGTGAGCGCGGCTTCCAGCGCGCCGGGTTTGTGGGCATAGTCGACGAAGACCTGCGCGCCACTAACGGTCTGGGCGACCCGCTGCAGCCGTCCGGGAACGCCAACTAGTTTCGGCAAGGCCTCAAGGGCGACCGAAGGTTCCAGCCCTGTAGCCAATGCCAAGCCGAGGGCGGCAAGGACATTGTGCCCCTGGAAAGTCCCTATCAGATCAAGCTTGCCCTGCCAGTCCTGGCCCTTCACCCGCAGCGAAAGCGCGATTCCGTCGGGCAAAGCGCGGGCTTCGACGATGCGCAGGTCATCCCCGGCCAAGCCATAAGACAGAACCTCTATGCCCCGCCTTTCACAAAGCGCCGCAAGCCTGTCGAACTCCGGCGCATCAGCATTCAGAACGGCTGTTGCGCCCGTCGGCAACAGATCCCCAAACAGGCGTGCCTTGGCGTTGAGGTAGCTTTCCATGTCCGGGTGGTAATCCAGGTGATCCTGGGAAAGGTTGGTGAAAGCAGCCGCGCTGAACGTGAGCCCATCCAGCCGATACTGGTCAAGACCATGACTGGAGGCCTCCAAGGCCAAATGCTCGTATCCGGCTTCTGCGACCTCCTTCAGGCAGGCATGAAGAGCGACCGGATCGGGCGTCGTCAGGTATGGCGGAGCCTTGCTGGCGGCCGTGGCCGGGATCAACCCGAGCGTGCCAAGGCTGGCCGCCTTGCGGTCCGCCAAAGTCCAGATTTGGCGCAGGAAATCGGCAACCGATGTCTTGCCGCTGGTACCGGTTACCGCGGCAATGGTGCGCGGCTGGCGGCCATGGAAACGAGCGGCCATCTGCGCCAACGTGCGACGCGGCTCGTCGGACGTCACCAGCGAAACAGGCCTTCCGTAATCTTTCAGACTGGTGCCCACCGGGGCCAGCACCACATCGGCGCCTCGGCCCACGGCCTGATCGATGAAGTCACGTCCGTCCACACGGGCTCCCGGTAGAGCCGCAAAGAGATCGCCCGGACGGACTTCCCGGCTATCTGCCGTCAATCCTCCGATCATCATCTCTTTCTGCTCCATCGCGGTTTGCACCTTAACTTCTTCCAGCCCAGTCAATAATTCAGTGAGTTGTCTGCCCGGCATCCGCCTTCGCCTCCAGGAGCGGTCCGAGTTCCCTCGGCGCCGGCAGTTCCAGATCACGACGCGCGACCCCCAGCAGCGGCGCGATCCGCTCGACGACGTTGCCGACGACGGGTGCTGCGACCCAGCCGCCTGTGGCGTAGCCATAGGTCCGCTTGAGGCCCTTGGGCTCATCGACCATGGCGAAAACGACATAGCGCGGGTTGTCCATCGGGAAGGCGCCGACGAAGGAGGCTATGCGTGCGTTGTCCGAATAGCGCCCTCCGCGCAGCTTGTCGGATGTGCCTGTCTTGCCGCCGACCCTGTAGCCCTTCGCATTGGCAAACTTGCCGGTTCCCTCAACGACTACCTGGCGCATTAGCCAGCGGACTTTCTCAGAGGTCTCGGCCTTCAGAACCCGCTCGCCACCGACCGGCTTGTTGGGCGGACGGCGTAGCAAGGTCATCGGCTTTTGGATTCCGCCGTTGACCACCGTCGCCATGGCACCGGCGAGCTGCAGCGGCGATACGGAAAGACCATGCCCGTACGACACGGTCATCATGTTGATTTCGCGCCACGGCAGCGGCACCAGGGGTGACCCGACCTCGGGCAACTCAATGGAAATCGGCTCCAGCAGACCAAGCGCTCCCAGATACTGTTGCTGCATCTCGGAGCCGATCTGCTCGACCATGTGCACCGTGCCGATGTTGCTGGAATAAATCAGGATTTCCGGCACGCTCAGCGCCCGCCCCTTGGGCTTGTAATCGTTGATGGTGAAGCGCGCGATGCGGATAGGCTTGGAAACATCGAAGCTGTCAGTGATGGAGACGCGACCGCTGTCCAACGCCATGGCGGCGGTGAAGACCTTGAAGACCGACCCCATCTCGTAGGTGCCCAGCGTCGCCCGGTTGAAACGCGCATCGTTGCTGGCGGTTCCGACCTCGCTGGGCTCGAAGGTCGGCAGGGAGGCCATGGCCACCACTTCACCAGTTTCGACATCCAGCACCACGCCGGCAGCGCCAATGGCGCTGAACTCATTCATGGCAATGCCCAGCTCTTCGGCCAGCACATGCTGGACCCGGAGATCGACGGAAAGCGGCAGGGGTTCAGTACGGCCGCGCAATACCTCGTCGAAGGCCTGTTCCATGCCCGCTAAACCTCGATTGTCGATGTCGGTAAAGCCGACGATCTGCGCGGTCAGGGCCCCTTGCGGATAAACCCGCTTGTTCTCTTTCTGGAAGTACAAGCCGGGCACGCCCAGCGCATTGACTTCAAACTGTTCACGCGGAGACAGGTCACGTTTCAGATAAACAAAGGCACGGTCGCTGGACAGCAAACGCTCTAACCGCGGCTCGCTGACATCCACCAGCACGGCGGAGAGTTGCGCCGCCACGCGCTTGGGATTGTCGATCTGCCGGGCGTTTGCATAAAGCGATGCGGCAGGCAATGTAGTCGCAAGAACGATGCCGTTCCGATCGACGATGTCGGCGCGCCCGGTTTCCAGGCGTTCCGCATCACTGGTTGAAGCCACATGCGGCTCTTGACCTGGCTTGAAGACCGCCAGTTCGACCAAACGGACGGAGACGATAACAAAGGCGAAAGCGAAAATGGAGGCGGCCACGATTAAACGCGTGCGGCCCACGTCGATGCTTTGCTTGCGCCGACTACCGAGCACCACATTTGGCTGCCGCCCGGTCTGCATGTCGAGACCGAGCGGCGGGCAGGGAGAAACTGTGATGCTGGCGCTCCGTCGGAACAAGCGAGGGATCATTGCGTCCCTCCGAAGCTGGCGAGGGTCGCCCCTATGGTTGGTACGTGCGTCGCCGCATAAGTCGTCGCTTGATCTTTATGAACATGGAGGTCGGCCTGCGCTGGAGAGGAGAACGCAGGTCCGACCCCGCTTGGCGCAATCCCATCAGGAGAAGCTTGAGAGGGCGCAGCTACGAAGATAGGTCCAGACAAAGTAGGTTTCGGTTGCGGGAGAAGCGGTCCGGCATCGGCGGCGCGAAGCACAACGCCTTCCAGCCGAAGCGGCAATTCATCCAATTGAGCGGTGGCGAAGGTCACCGGCTGGCCATCGGACCCGACTTCAAGGTAACGCTGAGCCAGTTCGGAGATACGGGCCGGACGGTTCAGGTAGCTCCACTCCGCGCGCAACACCTGGATCGTTTCCTGCTCGTGCAGGATTCGAGCGTTCGCGGCGGCAAGCTCACCTTCAAGCTCCTGTACCTTGTATTTGACCTGGAACACGACGATCGCCATGACGATCCCCACGACGCTCCAGAGGAATGCGGACCAGCGGATCATGCGCGGCCTCCCTCAATGAACGAGCCTTCCCGCTTGCGCGCGGCGCGCAAGCGGGCGGAGCGGGCTCGAGGATTGATCCGGATTTCTTCGTCGCTTGGCTTGAGCGCACCCTTGAACAGCAACTCCAGGGTCGCGGCCTCACGTGATTGGACTTGTGGAAGATGACGCGAGCCCCCTTCGCCGCCACTGCGGGCGCGCAGGAAACTTTTGACAATGCGGTCTTCCAGCGAATGGAAAGAAACCACCACCAGGCGGCCGTTCGGCGCCAGTAAGGATTCGGCTGCGGCAAGACCCCGCTCCAACTCACCGAGCTCGTCATTCACATAAATGCGCAGCGCCTGGAAGGTGCGGGTCGCCGGGTCGATGGCCTGCGCGCCGCCGCCGCGAATTGCGCCACGCACCACTTCGGCAAGCTGCAGCGTGCGGGTGATCGGCGCTTCCTGGCGAGCCGCCACGATGGCGCGGGCGATGCGGCGCGACTGCCGCTCCTCTCCGTAACGGTAGATGATATCGGCCAGCGCGGCCTCTTCCTGATCGTTCACCACGTCGGCCGCCGTCGCCCCCTCGCCGCCCATGCGCATGTCCAGTGGGCCGTCATGGCGGAAGGAGAAGCCGCGCTCGGCTTCGTCGATCTGCATGGAGGAGACGCCGATGTCCAGCGCCACGCCCTCGACCGCCTCGACGCCGTCGGCGTGCAGCAGACGGTCCATTTCGCCAAAGCAACCGGCCAAGAGGGTCAAACGTCCGTCGAAAGCCTTTACCAAGGCAGCCCCCGCCGCCAGGGCGGTCGGATCGCGGTCGATGGCCCAGACGCGGCAATTTGCCGCCTCCAGGATACCCCGGGTATAGCCGCCGGCGCCGAAAGTGCCGTCGAGATAACGTCCGCCGTCATGCGGAACCAACGTCTCAAGGACTTCTCGAAGCATGACCGGAGCGTGGCGGTCTTGGGTCAGGTTCGTCATCACGCCCCCCCGTCCCGACGCGGCCGGATCGGCAAGGTCAGGCCCTTGGTGCGGGCGCGCTGACGAGCCTCTGCCTTGTGTGCTGCCAGGGCATCGGGCTGCCAGATCTGGAACAGCGGACCCTTGCCCACGAAACAGCCCCGATCGGTGATGCCCGCATGGGCCATCAACTCGGCGGGCAACACGATGCGCCCTTCCTTGTCCATGCCCAACGGCTGTGAATCTGAAAAGAGCGAGGTCGCCAGATCGTCCTGATCATCCGAGAAGAGGTCGATCTCGCTGATGCTCTCACCCAGTTGTTCGATGAAGTCCATCGCGCAGCCCTCGATGGCCGCAGCGCGGTAGGACGGAAACAGAATGACCGTTTGATTGTGGGGCTCGGGAAGCTGGGCACGGAACAGCGCGGGCACGGAAATCCGACCCTTGCTATCTAACCGGTTCTCGTAGGTGCCTAGAAAGGTGGCCACCTGTTGCTCCCGTTCGTTGCCCAGTTCAACGCCTTAGCCAGGGACTACCTGGCGATTTATTCGGGTGTTATTCCCCTGGCGCTTTTCCCCCGGCGCCCTGTTGTCCCACGAGCGGTATGGACAAACGCACTGCCGCACACTCGCTTATGGGAATAAATGGGATATCATGGGAATTCATGGGCGTCAATGAAAAGCGCAGTAAAAAGCGTAGTCTCACAAGGCTTTACTCGACCCTCGCAATGCATCGAATAAGCCTAAAATCGTCATTAATTGCTGCAGCAAGCAATCAAGCAGCGGAATGTGGCGAGTTTTTGTTCCGGTTGTGTTCCCGCAACGACAAAACCACGGGAAAACAAGGCGCTGTCACGCAGCGTGAATCTAAGTTCTTCTTTTGTTCTATTTGAAAGAGGGCTGGAAGAGTAGAGTTGGGTGGACCGGTTAAATCTGTTTTTAAGGTTTAAACACGCTGATTAATCGATAGATATTCTCTCCACACATTGCTACCAATAGAGGCATGACAAAGATCATTGTAGCGATCCCAAGGCGGTTCAATCTCACAACAGTCCATAGCTTCCTGGCTAAGCTAATCGGCCCTGAGGAGAAACCCAAAACTAAGAATTTTATCTTTGATTTCCAGTATCTTGAATTTATTGATGGAGGTGGCTTAACAGCCTTAACCAACATTATTGAGTGGCTCCGGTTGTACAATGCCAGCATCGAGTTCTGCAATTTCTCACACTCAAATGAGAGCGTTCGCTATCTCGATGATTGTGGATTCTTCGAACTCTATCTGGGTCGGCCGCTTTTGGGCGTCGCCAAAGTGCGCAAGACAACGCTCCCAGCTCGCCAAGTATTGCACGCCGAGAGTTTTCAGTGGCTTGAATTGACTTTCAAGCCTTGGCTGGCAAACCTTCTAAACATGACTCAGGCGTCCCTTGCCAGTATCAACGCCTGCTTAAAAGAGATTTTTAACAACATCGATGATCATTCGACGAAGGACATCGGGTGTATACACGTACAACATTACCCGAATGTGGATCGTGTCGAAGTCACGATTTCGGACTTCGGGGTTGGTATACCCGCAAGCCTTTCGCAGAAATACGCGTTCCATAATGATGGCAAAGCAATTCTTCTAGCGACACAAGAAGGAATCACGACAAAAAGCCTCGTCAACAACCGCGGCGCGGGGCTCAAGCTGCTGATTGATTACGTGGTATCTAGAAATAATGGGAAAGTTATCATATATTCCGGTCATGGCGTGGCCCATTTTTATCGCCGCCCCAACGGCATTGGTGAGCGCTCTTGGGTGAAGGCCAACTTCTATCCTGGCACACTGTTGAACATCAGCTTTCGGACCGACACCATAGAACAGGTGCCAGACGATAGGGAGGATTTGGAATGGTAATCAGAGCTTTAGATCACGTACCTCAGTGCTATACGTCAAAAGACGGCACAGTGATTTTTACCTTGATTCGCGCCGCTTTTTTGCGCGACCAATCCGTTACCTTATCTTTTGATGGCGTAGATGACGTTCCCTCGTCCTTCGTGAATGCTGCTTTCCTCAACCTCCTGGATTCGTTCCCGCTGGACTACATTCAGAAAAATTTAAAGGTTGTAGATTCGACACGTCAAATTAACGACATAATTCGACGTCGGTTTGCCGTGGCGCATAGTAGCCCAGTCATAGCGGCCTAGTATTCCAAGCCCTAGTCCAGCGGCAGTTTCATGCCGATATGACTGGCCTTGAAACCGAGGCGTTCATAAAAGCGGTGGGCGTCCGGGCGCGTCTGATCGGTGGTGAGCTGTACGAGGCCACACCCTAAAGATCGCGCACGCTCAATGGCGAAGGCCATCAAACGTTGACCGGCCTGCTGGCCACGTTGGGAAGAGGCGACGCGCACGCCTTCGATCTGCGCGCGGGACATGCCGCGTCTGCTGACACCGTGAATGACCGTAAACTGCAAACAGCCTACAACCGCACCGTCGATCTCGGCCACCAAAAGCTCATTGCCGCCTTGCATGGACATCGCGGCGAAGGCTTTTCCATAGGCTGGATCTAGCGCCTTGCCGTTTGGTCCCGGCGGGACTTCACGACCGGCGCCCAGATTGTCGGCGGCCAGGAGCGCGACAACGCTGGGCAGGTCGGCTTCGCGGGCCGGACGGATCATCAGGGGCGTCGTCTCGCTGTTTGGTTCTTGGGACATGTGCGTCACCCTTCCCGCCCCGTGGGACTTGTAGAAAAATAAAGAGCCAGATGGCCTGTAAGCCGGGTTCTGTCCGAAAGGCCGAAGCCTCCCGAGATGGCCATTCATCTGGGACGCCCGTTACCGGACGCCTCGCGCGACCGACCCGGACGGCGGCGCGAAAACCCGCCTGAACCCTCAAGGAGCCCTGCCGTCCCTACTTGGTCTTGCTCCCGGTGGGGTTTGCCCTGCCGCTTCCGTTGCCGGTCGCGCGGTGCGCTCTTACCGCACCCTTTCACCCTTACCTCCGGCGTCCCTTGCGGCACGTTCCGGGTGGCGGTTTGCTTTCTGTGGCACTTTCCCTAGGGTCGCCCCCGCCGGGCGTTACCCGGCACCGTGTTTCCGTGGAGCCCGGACTTTCCTCCCCCGGCGCCCCGGGCTTGCGCCCGAAACGCCAAAGGCAGCCATCCGGCCATCTGGCTGGGTTCTATGTACGCTGGGCCACCTTCTGGATCAAGCCAGCGGTTGCGTAGCTGCCGCCAACCAGGTGCGGTCGGCTTCGTCCAGGTGCTGGCCCACGGTGGCAAAGACGCGGGCGTGATAAGCGTCGATCTGCGCCTGCTCCTCTCCAGTCAGAAGATCGAGGCGGATGACACGCCGGTCGTAGGGCGCAAGCGTCAGGGTATGGAACCCCAGCAGAGGACGCTCGCGTCCCGGCAGATCGATCTCCTCCACCACCTCCAGGTTCTCGATGCGGATGCCGTAGGCGCCCGGCTTGTAGTACCCCGGCTCGTTGGAAACGATCATGCCCGGCTGCAAGGCGATGCTGTTGGGAACCTTGGAGATACGCTGCGGCCCCTCGTGCACCGACAGGAAGCTGCCGACGCCATGGCCCGTGCCGTGATCGAAGTCGAGACCCGCCTGCCAAAGATACTGGCGCGCAAGTGCATCGATCTGACTGCCGGTGGTGCCCTTCGGGAAGCGCTGGCGACCCAGCGCCAGATGCCCCTTCAGAACCAGAGTATAGCGTTCGGCCATTTCCACGCTGACCTCGCCGATCGGCAGCGTGCGGGTGACGTCGGTCGTGCCATCGGAATACTGTCCGCCGCTATCCACCAGATAGAATTCACCGCGCGTCAGCGGCCGGTTGGTCTCTTCCGTTACCCGGTAGTGGTTCAGCGCACCATTCGGACCGACGCTTGAAATGGTATCAAAGGAGAGATCCCGCAGCTTCCCGGTCTCGCGCCGCAAGCCATGGAGCTTGTCCGCCGCCTCCATCTCGGTGATCGGATTGCCGCTATCGGCCCGCGCGCAAGCCTCGCGATCCAGCCAGGCCAGGAAGCGGATCAGCGGCACGGCGTCGCGTTCGTGCGTGCGCTTGGTTCCGGCAACCTCAACCGGATTCTTGCAGGCCTTGGCAAGCTGGCAGGGGTCGGGCGCATAAAGCAGCTTGGCGCCAGCCGCCGCCAACCGTCGGAAGAACCAAATACCCGCCGAACCAGGGTCGGCGAGAACCTTGGCGCCGCGCGCACCCAGGCCATCAAGCGCCGCACCCAAAGCGTCCGGGTCTTGCAGTCGCACGGAATTCCCAAGTGTTCGCGCCAGAGCCGGCGTCACCTTGCGTTTATCGACGAACCAGTCGAGCGCCCCATCGGCATGCAGCACCGCAAAGGACAGGCAAAAGGGTGTGCGCGGGACATCCGCGCCCCGCAGGTTCAAAAGCCAGGCGATGGAATCAGGCAAGGTCAAGACCGCCGCCTCGGCTCCCCGCTTGGCGAGATCATCCGCCAAAGCGGCGCGCTTATCCTCGCTGCTGCGCCCCGCGAACTCCAAAGGATGCGGGATCGCAGGCGACAGGGGTGCGGGTGGCTGCGCGCTCCAGGCATGATCAACCAGGTTGTCGTCAAGCGGCACCAGTTCGATACCGCCCGGCGCCAGAGCCTGAATCAGGGCCTCGACCTGAGTCGGTGTGTGCAGCATGGTGTCGTAGCCCACGCGGCCGCCATTCGGCAGTTTTTCCAGCAGCCATTCGGCAGGCGGCTGCTCTGTGACGTGCAGACGCTCAAAATGCGCGCCATCAACTTGCTGCTCAAGCTGCAAGGTATAGCGCCCATCAGAAAAGATCGCCGCTGCTTCCTCTAGAACCAATGCAATGCCCGCGGAGCCGGTGAAGCCGGTCAACCATGCCAGCCTGTCGGCGCGCTTTGGCACATACTCGCCCTGATGTTCGTCTGCGCGCGGCACAAAAAAGCCATCCAGTTCGCGCTCGGCCATCGCCGCACGCACGCCGGCGAGCCGCTCGGCAATCGGTGGCCGCTTCTTTGAACCGGCGGATCGACGCCGCGCCTTGAGATCCTGGAAGACGCGAACCAGCTCCGGTGATGGATTTTCGCTCACCAACGCGGTCCAGGCGAGGGAATCCTCGCCCTCCGGTGCGGCCAGAACGCCATCCAACAAGGCCTCCAAATCGTCCAGTTCGAGCACGATACCGTTCTGTCTCAGCAGCTCGACAAGCTCTGCATCAGACGCGGGGCTTCCTTCACCAGCAGTCATTCCACAACCCTTCAAATCCAAACCCGAAACTTAAAAATCGTTTTATTTCGGTAAGTTCTACCGCGTTTCTAGTCATGCTGCGGCTGCAATGCTGCAGTGCAAAACGGCCACTTCTCAGCCATGCGTCCCAGCGCCATCTTCCAGTCCATGAAGGCAACGTCGGCATGGAGCTAACGTCGCTTAGAGATAAGCTCGCAATAAAGGCTTGCATAGTGTCAAGTTGAGGTGACTGAGATGTACTACGAGAAAACCCTAATCAACGACGCGATCCTGGCAAAGGCGCGCCGTGAGCAGTCCGAGTTGTTTCGGGCGTTTTTCGCTTCCTTGGGCAACAAGTTGTTCAAGGGCATTCCTGAGCGTCTGCGTCGCGCTTACCAGCGCCGCCGCACCATGATCGCGCTTGAGCGTCTGGATGAACGCACGCTGGCCGACATCGGCTTGGCTCCGGGCATGATCCGTCGCGCTGCGATCAGTGCTGCCGATTTTGCCTACGATCAGGAGATGCGTGGCGTTTCCAAGCCGACCTTCCTGACGCCGGCTCAGGCCATGAATCAGGCCGACGGATTCGCTGCCAAGCGGGTTGCCAACAGCAACCGCCAGAAGAAAGCTGCGTAAAGCAAACCCCGCTTTCCGGCAGACCTGCACTGAACGAAAGGGACGGCGCTCCGTTGAGGGGCAGCCGTCCTTTTCGCGTTTCAGGGTTGGTCGGTCCCCGGACCTTTACAACGGGCGGCGAAGGACCAGCGTCATCCACTCATCCAGCGGGTAGCGCGCCACCAACTCCAGCCCTACCTCAAGGTGGCGGTCTCCGACTTCGCGTTCCTGGTGATCGAGCAGCCCGGACAAGACAGCATAGCCGCCCGATGCCAGGTTGGCCGCCAGATCATCGGCCATCTCGCAGAGCGGCCCGGCTAGAATATTGGCGACGATCAAATCGTAGGGTGCCGAGTCGCGCACGACGTCGCTGTTGTAGCCATCAGACAGCTCCGCCCGCACTGCAGATGATAGGCCGTTGAGGCGCAAGTTTTCCTGGGCGACCAGAACGGAATCCCTATCGTTGTCTACTGCCAGCACCGGCCTGGACCAAAGCCGCGTCATGGCCATGGCCAACACGCCGGAACCGCAGCCCATATCGAGCGCCCGCTCGTAGACGACCCCCTGTTCATGCAGGTCCTGCAAGGCCAACAGACAGCCGCGCGTGGTCTCGTGCCGACCGGTCCCAAAGGCCTGATTGGCATCGATCAACAGCGAAATGCTACCCTCGGGCGGTGTTTCCGTTACATGCGAACCATGAATGTAAACCCGTCCGGCGGTAATCGGCGGCAAAGATTTCTGACTCTCCGACACCCAATCGGTCGGAGGCAGGGGTTCTGCCTTGTAAGCGGGCGCATTCTGACCGAGACCGCTGGCCAACGCCGCCAATGACACCGCCGCCGTCAAGGCCGCGCGATCCGGCTCTTCCCCTAGATAAAGCACCACCGGCACCACACCTTTATCATCGGGGCCGCCCGTCACCAATGCGCCGCCTAACGGCATCAATGCCTCTTCCAGCACAGCCAAGCCGTCGGCCGGAAATTCCAGGTCCACACGCCAGCCGTTGCCGCCATCGTCCGATTTTGTCATTAGCCCGCCTGATCTTCGGGGACGACGAAGGAGGCCATGACCTTCTTGTCGCCCGCCTTATCGAAGGAAATGGAAAGGCGGTCGCCTTCCCGCTCGATCACCACACCATAGCCGAATTTCTGGTGGAAAACGCGCTGACCAACCTTGAATCCGGGCTTGGAAAGCTGCCCGACCTCTTCGGCTACGCCGTCGATAAACCGCTTCGGCGCAGCACCCCTCGCGTGGCTCTGGGCCCGGCGATAACCGGGTGTCGTGCGCCCCTGCCCCCAGTCGGAGAAGCCTGCGAAGCCCGAGAAGCCCCCGTAGCCGCCGCCTCTGCTACCATAGAGGCCGGCATCGCTCTCGACCTCCACGTGGTCCTTGGGTAACTCGTCCAGGAACCGTGAAGGTAGGGCCGCCGCCCAAGAGCCATGCAGACGCCGGTTCGCAACGAAGGATATGACCACCCGCTTGCGCGCTCTGGTCAGGCCCACGTAGGCCAGGCGCCGCTCCTCTTCCAAGCCGCGCAGTCCCGTTTCGTCCAGGGCTCGCTGATTGGGAAACAGCCCTTCCTCCCAGCCCGGCAGGAAGACGCTATCGAACTCCAGCCCTTTTGCGCCATGCAAGGTCATAAGCGTAACTTGCTCTTGGTCCAGGGTCTGGGTGTTCTCCATTACCAGACTGACGTGCTCGAGGAACTGCATCAAGCTGTCGAACTCGGCCATGGCGTTGACCAATTCCTTGAGGTTCTCGAGCCGCCCCGGCGCATCAACCGATTTATCCAGTTGCCACATCTCGGTGTAGCCGGACTCGTCGAGAACAATCTCGGCCAACTCCGGGTGGGGCGTATCGCCGACCATACCGGTCCAGCGGTCGAGATCGGCAAGGAGACCGCCTAGGGAGCGCCTTGCCTGCGGCCGCAGCTCATCGGTTTCAACGATTCGCCGGGCAGCCTCGGTCAGGGGAATCTCAGCGGGACGTGCCAAGCCATGCAGCAACCGGATGGTTGCGTCGCCCAGCCCGCGTTTAGGTTTGTTGACGATGCGCTCAAAGGCCAGATCATCGCTCGGCGATTGCAAGAGCCGAAGGTAAGCCAGCGCGTCGCGTATTTCCGCGCGCTCATAGAAACGCGGGCCACCGACGACACGGTAGGGCAGTCCCAAGGTGATGAAGCGCTCTTCAAACTCGCGGGTTTGCGCGGTCGTGCGCACCAGGATGGCGATCTCGTCGAGCGAATGCCCCTTGCGCTGTAGGGCTTCGATTTCGTCGCCCACGTAGCGGGCTTCCGCCTCGCCGTCCCAAAGACCGCGAACCCGCACTTTCTCGCCTTCGCCGCCTTCAGTCCAGAGCGTTTTCCCAAGACGTCCGGCGTTCTGCTTTATCAGACCGCTGGCCGCACCCAGAATGTTTCCGGTCGAGCGATAGTTGCGTTCCAGACGAACCAGTTTTGCGCCAGTGAAATCTTGCTCGAAACGCAGGATGTTGCCGACTTCCGCACCACGCCAGCCATAGATCGACTGATCGTCGTCACCCACGCAACAAATGTTGTGATTGGCCTGAGCAAGCAGTCGCAACCAAAGGTACTGCGCCACGTTGGTGTCCTGGTACTCATCGACCAGAATGTATTTGAAGCGGCGATGATATTCCTCCAGCACGTCCGGGTGCTTCTGAAACAACGTCAGACAGTGCAGCAACAAGTCGCCAAAATCGCAGGCGTTCAACGTAATCAGTCGTTCCTGATACTGGCGGAAGATTTCCACGGCGCGGCCCGCCGCCATCTCGCCGCCGTCGGTTGTCTTCAGGCGGTCGGGCGTCAGCCCCTTGTCCTTCCAGCGCTCGATGGCCGAGAGCACGGCCCGAGCGGGCCATTTCTTGTCGTCGATCTGCTCGGCTCTCAGAAGCTGCTTGACCAGCCGGATCTGATCATCGGTATCGATGATAGTGAAGTTCGAGGCGAGGCCAAGGCGCTCTGCATGTTTGCGCAGTATGCGCGCAGCCAAGGCGTGGAACGTGCCCAACCACCAACTCTCAACATGATCAACACCCAGCAGGGAACTGACACGGTCTTTCATCTCCCGCGCCGCCTTGTTGGTGAAGGTCACGGCCAGAAGCTCCCCGGGCAGGCAACGGCGGGTGTAGAGCAGATGCGCAAGACGGGTGGTCAACACCCGCGTCTTACCGGTACCCGCCCCTGCCAGGACCAGGACGGGCCCGTCCAGGGCCTCGACCGCCTCCCGCTGGGTGGGGTTGAGCTTTGCAAAATAAGGTGGTGTGGCCGCCGCAGCGGCTGAAATCGAATCGGCCATGGCGGGCAATATAGCGCAGCCGGTTCGCGCCTGCACGCCGTCGCCCGTCCTGTTTTACAAAAAAAAGTGGACCGCCCGAAAGCAGCCCACTTCCTTGAAAGCCGCCTGAGAAGAACTCCCCTTGGAACGGCGTCTCGTTATCAAGCAGCTTCGGTTATGCGCTTCGTCGCTTCTTCGGTCGTCCAGAGCGCATTGGCGATGTAGCGGAAGTTTATGAGTGCTGCCATATATCCGTCACCCTCCGGCAACATGGCTGCGGCTGTTGCGTCACGTACCACCGCGACCTCGTAGCCTTGTTCCAGCAGTTCATGCAGGTGCGCCTGAACGCAAAGGTTCGCCGACATGCCCGCCAGGATCACCTTATCGATTCCCGCCTTGCGAAGCTGCAAACTAAGATCGTTGGCTTCCGGACCATACACCTTGTGCGGCGAGGCGATGATGGTCTTGCCGTCTTCAATGTAAGGTTTGTATTCCGGCATGAAGTCTGCGCCCGACCCTTCAAAGCCGTCTGTCGACAGCGGACCCTTGCGATCGAACATGCCAATCGCATGCATCAATTTCTCAAGCGGACCGCCGAACTTCCAGCCATGATCGGTGGGGTAGTAGTAGTGGGGCGAGATCGCCACCGTCATGCCAACCGACTTGGCGGCTTTCAACAGCTTGCCGATGTTCTCGACCGTACCGTTGGATTCAACACTGGCGCCCACTACGCCCCAGGTCACACCATCCGGGCTCAAAAAATCGATTTGGGGGTCGGTGATGACCAGAGCGGTGTTTGCCAGATTTACGTCGACATCGGTCTGCGGCAGCGCTGGTTCGGCAGGGTCGGCATAGGCCCCCTCACCCGCCGCCTCGGCGACTCCGATGCCGCCGGAAAGGCCGACACCGGCTGCGACCGCGGCAGCGGCGCCACCTCCCATCAACAGCTTCCTGCGGCTTTCATGAATCTCCTCGCTATCAGGCGCAGACCCTTCATTGTGATGATCGCAACATTTCATTTCTAATCCCTCCAATTCATCGACAGGCCGGATGCGTCATTGCACCACGCTTCTGCAACGCAGCTTCGGGGTAACGGCGAGCCCTTAGGTCGTTCATTTGTGCCTTATCGTCCAGTTTGATGTTGGCGCAACTGCCATGCGGGTGTATGCATCCTTGGGAGCTTTAGAATCCTTGAAGGCCTTTTGATGCTGCTGAACAACCTGCTTGATGCGACCGAGGTAACCGTGGAGCCCTTCGCGATCTGCGAGGTCGAGACGGGTGCCGCGCTAGACCTTGGCGCGCACGCGGTGCCGACGATCCATTATCTGCTGCAAGGTTCGGCCGAGATTAGCTTTACGCAGGATCGTCGTTTGCTGCTGCATCCCGGCACGGTCGCTATCATCCCCGCGCACTGGCACCAGCACATGACCGCGCGCTGGACCGACGAAGCGCTAACGTTGACCGGCGAGCCGATTGCCTCGGGCGTAAACAGCAACTGTTGTCGTGACCTCGACCCAAGTTGGCGGCACCATCTGGTGCTTCGCGAAACGCATGACCCGCTTGGCCAGGAAGCCACCGGTCAACCCCGCACGGTCATGGCCTGCAGCCTGCTGCGCGCAAGCTTTTGCGCCGGGACAGGACTGTTTGATTATCTCGACGAGCCAATAATCGCACATGCGCTGCCGAACGATCCCCTCGGCTGGACGCTGAACCGGCTGCTGGAAGAACTGGCGACCCCCCGGCCTGGCAGCCTGGCTAGTGCCCGTGTCCTGCTGAAGGAGAGTCTGATCCTGCTGCTACGCGGGCACTGCAAGGAGGAGGACTGCCGCCTCCCCTGGCTGGCAGCGCTGGAGGACGAGCGTTTGGCGAGATCGCTCCTGGCGATGACCAACGATCCCACCGCGCCGCATGATCTGGAGAGCTTGGCGGCTCTCGCGGGCATGAGCCGGTCCAGTTTTGCCCAGCGCTTCTCGGACGCTTTTGGCCGCGGCGCAATCGACCTACTGATTGAGCTGCGTCTGAAACATGCAGCCCAACTTCTGAGCGGCAGCCGCCTGCCCATTGACCGGATCGCGCAGAAAGTCGGCTATCAAAGCCGAAGCTACTTCACGCGCGCTTTTCAAACGCGTTTCAAGATAGCGCCGGGAGCGTATCGGCGGCGGAGCCGCCAGGTCGCGAAGTAACACACCGCTTGTTTACTTCCCACCCCCTTGACCTCCGAGACCAAGTGCACGCAAGAATGCCGTCGGCCTTCATGGTGAAGGCCCGACCAGACGAAGACCAAGACCGAAAGGGATAGATTTGATGGCAGCAGAGGTCCAAAAATTCACTCTTGCACCTGCTGGACCAGGTAGCAGCCGGGAGTTATTCGCCCTTTTCTACGGGAAGAGGAACGCGCGAAAAAAGGCCTATATTCAGGCTGCCATCCACGCAGACGAAACACCTGCGCTGCTGGTTGCTCATCACCTGCGCCGGCTTCTCGATCAAGCCGCGGGCAAAGGCCGGATTCTGGGACAAGTCGTCTTGGTGCCCTTCGCCAACCCGATCGGCCTTTCACAGATCGTCAATGACGAACTGTCAGGACGCTATGAAGTAGGCGGCAAGGGCAATTTCAATCGCAACTGGCCGGACCTCTTCGCGGTTGTGGAAAAGCGGCTCGACGGCTTGATCGGTGAGGACCCCGTCACTAACCAGAAGGTTTTTCGCACGGCAGTGGTCACATGGCTCAACGACTGGAAACCGAATAGCGAGATGGAGACTTGGCGCAAGACGCTGCTCGGTCTGGCCTATGATGCCGATATCGTACTCGACCTTCATTGCGACGACGACGCCTTGATGCACCTCTTTATCGCGCCACAATCCTGGCCGGATGCCGCCGACCTTGCGGCGGATCTTGGCTGTGCTGCGGTCATGACGGCAGAAGATTCGGGCGGCGGTTCGTTTGACGAATGTTTCTCTGCTCCTTGGACCAAACTGGCGCGTGCCTTCCCGGATGCGAACATTCCGGCGCCACCGCTATCGGCAACCGTCGAGCTTCGCGGCAGGCCCGATGTGGACGACGCCACCGCCGAAAAAGACGCCTTGGCAATATTCAAGGCGCTACAGCGCCGCGGAATTATCGACGGTGAAGCGCCACCGCCCGCCAAGCCCATCTGCGACGCCACCGATTTGCGCGCAACCGAAATTCTGCGCGCGCCAATGGCGGGGGTTGTGTCCTATAAAGCAGCGCTTGGGCAACAGATCAAAGCTGGCGATCTGATCGCTGAGATCGTCGATCCGGCGGCCGATACCTTGGGACGAGCGAGGGTGCCGCTACACGCCGGGACAAACGGCGTTCTTTTGTCCAAACGCCAGCACAAGTGGGTCGTTCCGGGCTTTTCGATTGCGAAGATTGTTGGCGAGGAAATCCTCGAGGATCGGGTCGGTGTCTTGCTGGAAAATCGCTGACCAGCTCTCAGACCTCGCCGCGCTCCTCGCGACGGGCCTGCTGCAAAGTGCGGTGGTAGGCAACCATCACCTCGTGTTCGTGGACAAAACCCAGGAAGCGCTGTTCCTCGCGATCGAAGACGACGGGAAGATGCACTTCGCCGCTGGCGCCGAAGGCCTGCACAGCGGTTTGCAGATCGTCGCGGGCCGTCAAGAGGTACCCCGCCTTATGCATTGTATCCTGGGCCACCATGATTTCATCACTGGAGGAATCGAAGGCTAACTCCGCCAAATCCGGGAAGGAAATCAGACCAACCAGACGTTCATCGTCATCGACAACGGCCAGCAAACTCCAGGGGGCCGCCGCCAGCTTGCGCCGCACCTCGGCTAAGGGTGTGCTAGGATCCACGCTCTCGACCGCTTTGTCGGTGAAGCCCGAGACCTCCAGGGCGCGCAGCAAACCGACCTCGCGACCGCCTGCGAGGCTGATGCCGCGCCGCTCCAGCTGCCATTGGAAGAAACTCTTGCCAAAAAGCTGCTGCGTGATGATCGAGGCGATCGCCGTGGCAATCATCACGGCGATGGTCAACGCGTAGTCGTTGGTCATCTCAAAAATGATCAAGACCGTCGAGATCGGCGCGCCAAGCACTGCGCCGGAAACAGCGCCCATTCCAACTATCGTGTAGGCCCCATGACCGGACGATAGATCGGGAAAGACGCTGGTCGCCAGCACACCGAACGCACCTCCCACCATGGCGCCCAAGAACAGCGACGGCGAGAAAATTCCCCCGCCGAAGCCAGAACCTAACGAAAGCGCGGTGGCCAGGGTCTTCATCAGAATAAGCGCAAAGAGCAGCCATAACGGCAGGGTTTCCGACAGCGCGGCATCGGTCGCGCCATATCCGACCCCCAAGACTTGGGGAAAGACCAATGCGATACAGCCCACGGCCAGGCCGCCGATCGCCGGACGCGCCCACGACGGCACTTTTGGGAACCGCAACCAAGTATCCTCGACGGCCATGATGGAACGCATGAATAAGATCGCGGCAATGGCGCTGATGATGCCTAGCAACGCAAACGCCGGAAACTCGAAGAAGGAAGTGATCTCCCGCGTCGCCGGCAGCACAAAGGCCGGAAAATCGCCGAAGTACATGCGGCTGACCATCGTACCCAAGACGCTGGCAACGACGACCGGCGCGAAAGCCGACAACGCATAATGGCCAACAACAACCTCCAGCGCGAAGAACACGCCGGCGATAGGTGCATTGAAGGACGCCGCGACCGCAGCGGCGACACCGCAGCCGAGCAACGTCCGGCTCATGGCGCGTCCCAGATGGAGGCGGTTGGCGAAGAACGAACCGATGCTGGCTCCAAGATGCACAACCGGGCCTTCACGACCCACAGAGCCTCCGCACCCAATGGACAAGGCATTGACTACCGCAGCCTTCAAACCGACGATCGATGACATGCGGCCGCCGCGAAAAGCGCTGGCTTCGATGACCTGTGACACAGCCTGCGGTTGCTGGCGGCCGGGCATGAAATGATAAACAAACAGCCCGATGATCAAGCCGCCGAGCATCGGCGACAGCAGTATCCGCCACCAGGGCACAGCATCGATAGCGGCCAGGAGGTTCTCGCCGCGAACCGAAAGCGCTAACCACTGGAAGAAATCAATTCCAAGACGAAAGCCGATTCCGGCCAATCCCCCCGCCAGTCCGACTAGGATCGATAACAAGAACAGCTTTAGATGCGGCGACTGCAGGGCACGGCGGGTCCGATACCACCGCAGCGCCAGTATACGGCGTTGACGCCGCAGGCGACGCCCAAGATCAAAGTCGGCTATTGAAATCATCCCCGCGTCCTCTGGTTCGTCCATCGGATTAAACGCTTTCCGGCGATGGTATGAAACCCCCTGGAACGCGCGGCGCATCACCCGTTGTCGGATAAACCAATGCAATGCTAGCGTCTGCGTTTTCCGAATCCAGCCTGAAAGCAAAGCGCCCATGACCTCATCACCGAAGATCCGATTCGCACGTAGGGAAGATGCAGCGGTCATCGCTGATTTGGTCACTGAACTGGCGCGCTTCGAAGGCAAGGTCGGTGCCTGCACACCTGAATTTATCGAACGCTGGGCTTTTGGTTCCGCGCCTGCTTTCGAGTTATTGGTAGCGGAAACAGACTCCGGTGTGGTCGGCTACTTGGCCTTTTATCGCGCTTTCTCGCTGTTCAAAGGCGGCCCGGTTCTCCTGATCGAAAATGTTTATGTTCGCGAGGCGCTCCGCGGCCAGCGGTTAGGGCGAAAACTGCTCGCCGCCGCCGCCGCCGAAGGCAGGCGTCGAGGCTACATCCGCTTGGAGCTGAACGTGCGCGGGGACAACCCAAAGACTATTGCCTTTTATGAAGGCCTGGGGCTTTTCGCGCCCGGTGAATCCGTGATGCGAAGCGAGGACGCGGCGTTAGCGACGCTGGCAGAGGAGTGTGACCAATGACCCTCTCGATCCGCAAAGCGGAGCCCGGCGATACAGGCGTTATTATGGGCCTCGTTCGAGACTTGGCTGCCTTCGAAGACCTTCTCGACGACGTGCGGGCCACCGAGCAGGATTTTCTCGACACCGGGTTTTCCAGCCATCCGTACTTTGAATGCCTCTTGGCCGAATGGCAGGGAAAAGCTGTTGGATTTGCTCTCTTTTTCCACAATTACTCGACGTTCGAAGGGCGGCCGGGAATTTACCTGGAAGACATTTTCGTCAAGCCGGAGGCCCGAGGTTTAGGCGCGGGTAAAGCGTTATTGGCGCGTATCGCCAAACTTGCGATCGAGCGTGACTGCCGCCGCTTGGATCTGTCAGTGCTGCATTGGAATCCCGCACGCGCCTTTTACGAGTCATTGGAAATGACTCACATGAACGAGTGGTGCGCCTATCGCCTTTCAGGGAACGGTCTCAAAACCCTCGCCGATTCCGACAGAACCTAGCGCCAGTTACAGCGACCTTTGGAGCCTTCCGCACAAACCGTTTTGCCGTCCGTCCAGGTAGCGCCCGACAGATCGGCAAAGGTCAAGTTTGCACCTTCCAGGCGCGCATCAGTCAAGTTGGCACCACGAAGGTTCGCCCGAAACAACATTGCATTCCGCAAATCAGTCCCAACCAACGATGCGTCCGTCAGATCCGCTTTCGTCAGGTCAGCATCCGACAACTTGGCACCGTCGAGCATCGTCCCGATCATCACCGAGTTGACGAATTTGGCCCGATACCCCTCCACCTCGGCAAAGACACTGTTGCTGAGATTCGCCCGCACAAAAGAGGCCTCTCGTACTCTACCGCCGGTGACGTCAAGCCCGCTGAGGTCCAAACCATCCAACGAGCAGCGCTGCCAATTAACCAAAGGCTGTGGCGGGTCCGTGCAGGCCGCTGAAGCATCCCGCGCGTCCAAACCCAAGGCAAGCGCTGCAAACCCCAAAGATAAACACAGGTTCAACAACCACCGATTTCGCATCAGGGTCTTGTCCCTGGAAGCGGTGGCTTGGCAATGGCGCGACCAGCTTCAGCCGGCATTTCAAGAAGGGCATGGTCATTCATGATGGACTGAAGTTCCTCGCATACTTGTTTGGGCATAGGCGCGACCTTGCGCAGATTCATATCCATGTAGAGATGGACCCACTCCATGGTGGCCGCAACGAATCCTTCAGTCTCATGCCGCATGATCGTGATAAAACGAATACGCTTCTCATCAAAACCAAGCAGTTGCACATCACAGACCAGCGGATCGCCGAGATTGACCTCTCGCTGATAGGTAATATGTCCTTCAACACTGAAAATGGAACCCTGCAAGGTCTTGCGTTCCTCAGGGCCAAGGCCGATCCTCTCCAGGAATACATCCGTGGCTTGATCGAAAACTAAGACATAGTACGCAACATTCATGTGACCGTTGTAATCGATCCAATCCGGCGAGACGGTCGTACGGTACAATCTCAACGGTCCTGCTGCCGACATTCAGTTCTCCTCCGTAATGCGCCTTGCTCCAATGTCTCGACGACGATAAAGCAAAGGCTGGAAGGGTCAACGGGCGAGCGTGAGCCGCGGGCAAGGAAGAGGCGACCAACATGGCGGCAGTAAGATGGATGGCGGCCTTGGGACGGCATGGTACGACAGTGCTGTTCGGCTCGATTTTCCTGGGTTTGCTTTTGCCATCGGCGGCCAGCTTTCTTAGACCGACACTGCCCGCTTTCGTTTTTCTGTTGCTCTTCATCTCTTTGTTGCGTGTGGATTGGAGCGCGCTGGGCCAAGTGCTGCGGCGGCCATTCCTGATAAGTGGTTTGGTCGTGGGTTTGATGATTGCAGCCCCCGTCTTAACCTGGGTTCTGTTATTGCCCCTGCCAATTCCCGAAGGGCTGCGTACGGGCATCGTGCTGATGGCTGCCGGACCGCCGATTCTAGGCGCGACGGCAATCGCATTCTTGTTGCGCCTTGATGGCGCCGTGACCTTGGTTGTCTGTCTTTGCTGCACCTTGCTGACGCCGATAACGGTGCCGCCGGTCGCACTCATACTGCTTGGCCTCGACCTCGACATCAGCCTCCTTTCCTTCATGGGGCGCCTTGGAATACTGGTCGGTGTGTCCCTGCTTCTTGCCGTTGCGGTGCGGCGCAAGGTGGGCAGCGTTGTTCTGGCACAGAATCATGAACTGCTGGACGGTCTAGTGGTCCTGTGCATGGTCGGATTTGCAGTTGCCATCATGGAAGGCGTGACAGACACGGCGATGGTCGATCCCCAACGTGTCGCGCTTTGGACCCTGGCCGGTCTTGCCGCCAATCCTCTGTTACAGGTCCTAGGCTACGCAGGAACGCGTTTCCTGGGTCGCAACCGTGGATTGACCGTCGGTCTGATGATGGGTAATCGCAACATGGGCTTGCTGCTGGCGGCGCTACCCGCGGGCGCCGATCCTGGAGTCGCACTCTTTTTTGCCGTCGCTCAGATACCGATGTACACTCTGCCGGCACTGCAAAAACGCCTGTACCAGCGGATTGCCAGAACGTGATGCTAGGTTTCAATCACTGTTGCATTAATAACACAGGATATTTTTTGCTGTTTTTTTCAAAGAGATGACGCTTGCAGATAAACCTGGGTTATACTTTTCGAAAGAACTATGGGGTATTAATCTAGGGTATGACGGCTAGCGACGCGCCGGGGGGCAATCTAGTATGGATCGAGTAAGACGTGAAGATGCGCAGAACAACGTGCATGGTGAAATAAGCACGGGTTCCGTGCGAACCGATTTTGAGAATGGAAAGGCCGCCATGACTGTCGGAGCCTTTGATCGAACGCTGACGGGCCTGACCCGGGCAATGGCTGTTGCCATGATGCTCTTTGTGTCTGCCTGTGCAGGCGCACCGGCGGAAGAACAGGAAGCGCAACAGCCCGGTGCCGTGGAAGATCCCTTCGAGGATGTGAACCGCGTCATCTTTGATATCAACCTGTTCCTTGACGATTTCCTGATACGCCCTGTTGCAGACGGCTACCGCTATGTGCTGGCGCCGGGCGCCAGGGATGTCGTGCGCGATTTCATTCGAAATCTGACAACCCCTGTACAGCTCGTGAATAACATCTTGCAGGGTGACTGGGATCAGGCATTGGTGACCACACAGCGCTTCTTCATCAACACCGCCTCAACCGGCGGTCTTGTGGACGTTGCGGCACTGGAGGGCTATCCGTTCCGCAATGAGGATTTCGGCCAGACGATGGGGGTTGGCGGTGTTGTGGAAGGACCTTACTTAGTCCTGCCGATCATTGGGCCGTCCAATACGCGTGATACCGTCGGCATGGTCGTGGACATCTTGATTGACCCGATCACTTGGGCTACGTCCAGTATTACTGCTGGTTATATAGGCGCTTCAGGCGGCCTGGACGCGCGAGCGCGAAACGTGGAGGCGCTGGACGAATTGCGGGAAGACTCGGTTGACTACTACGCTCGCCTCCGCTCGCTATACACACAAAAGCGCCGAAGTGAGATCGTCAACGGCGAAGCCGACCAGGGCTCGTTCCCAACACCAGGCCTAGATTCCCAGTGACTTGTTACTACATCACAAATCTGAAGCCGATTTCGCGAACGGGTTTTGCTGCCATGGATAAACTGAACGATATCATGACCGGGCGCCGGACTGTCGTTTCCGTCTTGGCTGGATTCGCGCTAGCTGCATTCATGCTTTTGGTACCTGTCGAATTGCGAGCATCTGGAACGCCGGAAGCCTTTATCGGGCAACTGCGTGATTCCGCGGTTAAGGAACTGACCGACAAATCCGTTCCGCACGAACAGCGTAAACAGCGCTTCCGCCAGTTACTGGCCGAAGGTTTCGACATCCCTGCCATTGGCAGCTTTGTCACCGCCAAGTATTGGCGGCGCGCAGATGCTGCGGCTCAACAGGATTTTCTGGATGTATTCCAGGATGTCATAACCCTGCGTTTCCTGCCCATCTTCGATCACTTTGAGGAAGGCACGGAACTGGAAGTCAATCGCGTAGTGAACGACAAGGACAGCCCTCGGGTGATCGATGTCTTCTCAACGCTGGTGCGCCCGGTTGGTGAACCGGTCAGCATCGCTTGGCGCATTCTGGAAACCGACAGCGTCTACCAAATCGTCGATGTTCGGGTCGAGAACCTCAGCATGGCGATCACGCTTCGCTCTGAGTACACCTCGCTCTTGCAGCGTCACAACGGCGACATGGCCGCGCTGGCGAAGGAACTGCGTCGCCGCGTTGCCGCCGGTGACGTCGGCGATCCGGCTATCACCAACGCTCAGTAATTTTCTCGGGAAGTGTCGTTAGGCGGATAGGCGGGAAACCGAAAGGCTCCCCGCCTCTATTGCCGATCCGAAACCCGTTCAGCGTTTCAATGGCTTGTACTTGATGCGGTGCGGCTGGTCGGCCTCGGCGCCTAGTCGGCGCTTACGGTCGGCTTCGTAGTCTTCATAATTACCTTCGAACCAAACCACCCGGCTATCGCCTTCAAATGCCAGGATATGAGTCGCCACTCGGTCGAGGAACCAACGATCGTGGCTCGTGACCAGCACGCAACCAGCAAACTCCAACACAGCTTCTTCCAATGAACGCAAAGTGTCGACATCAAGATCGTTGGTGGGCTCGTCAAGCATAAGAACGTTGGCGCCCGATTTGAGCATCTTGGCGAGGTGGACACGATTGCGCTCACCGCCGGACAATGCCCCAACCTTTTTCTGCTGATCAGGCCCCTTGAAATTAAACGCACCGACATAGGCCCGCGAAGGAACAGTGTGCTTGCCGACCTCAATGACATCGGTGCCGCCGGAAATCTCTTCCCACACCGTCTTGCCAGGCGAAAGGGCATCGCGGGATTGATCGACATAGCCCAACTGAACCGTGTCGCCGACACGCAGACTGCCGCCATCAGGTTTGTCCTGACCGACAATCATACGGAACAATGTGGTCTTACCCGCGCCGTTAGGGCCGATGATTCCGACAATTGCACCCGGCGGCACTTTGAAATCCAGGTCCTCGATCAACAGGCGATCACCAAAGCCTTTCCGCAAACCCTCGGCCGCAATCACCAAATCACCCAAACGTGGGCCGACAGGAATGACGATGCGGCCAGGGTCCGGCGCTTTGTCGCGCTGCTGGTTGAGCAGTTGCTCATAGGCCTGCAAGCGCGCCTTTGATTTGGCTTGGCGAGCACGCGGCGTTTGCCGGACCCATTCCAGTTCATGCTTAAGAGCCGTCTGCCGCGAACTTTCTTCCTTCTCCTCCTGAGCCAAGCGCTTCTGCTTGTTCTCCAGCCACGCGGAATAGTTCCCTTCGAAAGGGATGCCGCGGCCCCGGTCCAGTTCCAGAATCCAGCCGGCAACATTGTCCAGGAAGTAGCGATCGTGGGTGACGGCCACGACGGTACCGGCATAGTTCTCCAGGAAGCGCTCCAGCCAAGCCACGGATTCCGCATCCAGATGGTTGGTCGGTTCGTCGAGCAGCAGCATGTCCGGCTCGCTCAACAGCAATCGGCACAGCGCAACACGGCGGCGCTCACCACCTGAAAGTTTGGCAACATCTGCATCGCCCGGTGGGCAGCGCAAGGCATCCATGGCGATATCGACCTTACGGTCCAAGTCCCAACCGTCTGCGGCGTCGATCTTTTCCTGCAGTTCGGCCTGCTCGGCAATCAAAGCGTCGAAGTCGGCGTCCGGCTCGGCAAACTTTGCGCTCACCTCCTCGAACCGGTCCATCAACTGTTTGATCTCCTTTACGCCCTCCAGGATGTTACCCTGGACGTCCTTCTCCGGGTTCAGCGTCGGCTCCTGTTCCAGATAACCGACGCGCACACCGTTGGCCGCCTTGGCTTCGCCGCTGATATCGGTGTCCAGGCCCGCCATGATCTTCATCAGGGTCGACTTACCCGAGCCGTTCAGACCGAGAACGCCGATCTTCGCGCCGGGTAGGAAAAACAGCCTGATATCCTTGAGGATCTGACGACCGCCAGGGAAAGTCTTGGACACGCCGTCCATGTGGTAGATGTATTGATAGGAAGCCATGGGTATCCCTTGGGTTTTGGCAGGACGCGCCCGATTGCTATCGGGTCGCTTCTTATATCGCACCGCGTGATGAAGGAGTCGGCGCGGGTTTTACCCTATCCCAGGCAGCCGTGCAATGTGATCGCAGCGCTCCCCTCACGCTTGCCGCCGGAAGGTATCGCCAAGCACCACGCCGCACTTGCGGTCCGGACATAAGCGAGGAACTATAGGTTTGTATGACAGTGATTGATCGAGCCATTTCGTTCTGCCGAAACACCGTTTGGGAGCCATCAATCGATGCAGTCAGCCAAAACCGGGTTTAGCACTGACGGGGAGACTCCGGCGTGATGGGCGGCCAACCGAACTCCGAAGGTATCGGGCAGCGGATATCAGCGTTCCTGGGAACGCTTCGTCAATATGTGGGGCTGTCGGGCAGTAGGAAACGCGAGCCGCTCAACGACCCGGAAAGCTTACGCACGTTTCTGGAAACACGCGCCAGCTTGGTCGCGCAAACCTCACTGTACGGTTATCTGCGGACCCGTGCCGGGTCACGCTATCCTGACCTCTTCGACGATGACAATTTCGTTGTGTCCATCAATATCGCCAAGTGGCAGATCTGGCTGGATTGTCTGAGCGATCTGTCAATCTACACCGGGGCATTGGTCATTCAGCGCAGCGACATTGAAGAGGATCGCCTCGCGCTGTTCATGGAGTCTCTGGTTGAATCCATTATTGCCGATGCCGGGTGGCCCCACGAAGCCGGGATGGCCTTCCCGGAACACGCCGAAGGTGTTCTGACACGCATTCGGCATTGCACTTGGAGCACCATAGAAGACGGTGAAGATGCTTTTTCGCGAAGTCCTGACTCCCTTGTTACCTGGACCCCTATCATCGATGAGCTAAAGCAATTGGATGCATCCATCGTCCGCAATTCCGTGCGCTATCGTTGGCAGGAGATCCGCCGCGAGTATCGTGATCTCTTGGATGCCGAATCCCTCGTCCAGAGATTGCCGCCTACAATTTGAAGCCTGTACGCTTCGTTCTATCGGGACACCGCGTTACGCAGATCATCGACGATTTCCCTCAGATGCCCCAGACCAGACAAAAGGTCCTTCTTGTCCGATCGACGCATATCCTTCAGGGCAACGCGACTGGAAGGACGAATCCCTTCTGCGAGGTCCGAGAGCTGCTGACGCAGTATTGCTGTCATAAGTTGGCTTTGCAGGGTGAGCAGAATCTCCGCATCCGCTTCGGCAAGATTGCCGAAGACCACCGCGTCACGCAGGCGTTCAGGCGTTGCCCGGGACTTTGATGCGGCCCTCAGTCCCAGCGTTCTGGCCAAACTAACGAGAGGCAACAGCCCATCGCGTTTCAGGTCTACCCTTCCCTCCTCCAACGGCAAGCGATTGAAAAGGCTAAAACGCGGCGCAACGGCGGAAACGGAGTCTGCCAGATAGGTCAAAAACCCGATGGACTCCGATGCCTGTTGGATAGCGTCGTTCTTGATTGCGCGCGCAATTTCGGCGGGCCCCACGACCGGGGCGAGATCGAAGAAAATATCAACATTCAATAGATCCTCGGGGCTTGCCTTGCGCAGCCAGCCGTCGACGCGGCCACGCCAGTCGGCGACATTGCCGCGCCATAGCGCATTCTTGACCATGATGCCGCCTTTACAGCGCGGCACTCCTGCCGCATCCAGAAGATCGGCCATGCGCTCCCCCAGGGCTGCAAACCAGGGATCGTCCGCCTCACCACCCTCGTGGATCAGGGCATTGTCCTGATCGGCGCCCAGAAGGCTCTCTCCGCGACCTCCCGACCCCAGCACAATGACGCACCAAGGCGCCGGCGCCGGTCCCAATCCCTGCGCTTCCACTGCCTGTGCCGCTAGCTCAGCCGCCCGCGCGGTCAAGGACTGCAATTCCTGCGACACGAAGCGCGCGATCTCCAGCCCGTCCAGGTCTTCCGTTAACAGTCCGCCCGCCACCTCCGGAACCCGCGCGAAGGCTGCAGCCAAGCCTTGCAGGTCTTTCGCCGTCACCAGAGCGTCATCAAGCATCACAGCGCCGCGCGCGCGATGATCCAGCAGGTCCCGCTGGGAAATCATGCCGAGCGCCGAACCGTCGTTTCCCGCCACGCAAATGTGCCGGATCCCCAACCGGTCCATTCGGCCAAGCGCCCGGTAAAGCATATCTTCGGCACCCAGGGTTTCCACCGGTGCAGACATCACAGATGATACCGGCGCATCATCGATATCGACCGTACCTTCCGCCAACAGGCGCAGCAGATCACGTTCGGTAAAGATTCCAATCGGCGGCGAAGCAGGTTCGCCGATCAGCAAAGCCCCCACCTTGCACTCGACCATCCGCTGCACCGCCTTGCGGAGGGTCGTAGCACCGGGAACCATGATCGGCGGACGCCGCATATGATCGGCCAACCGTGCCTGGAAGGCATGGCTATCGATCCGGAACTCACCGCTCGTTTCGCCCGGATCCATGTGATTTCCGGGTGCCGTGTGCCAGCCTGCTTGTACCTCCCGGCGCTGGATATCGTCGCGCCCGGCCGCAAAGGCCTGCGCCTCCGCAAGCGTCCTGATATCACGCTCCCGAAGCAGGTCCAAAAGACGCGACCATGCTTGCGCTGTCGCCTCGCAATCGCCCATTGCGTCGTGCCGCCTGGTGATCGTTACATCCAGAAACGCCGCCACTGTTTCCAAGGCAAGATCAGGCAGCGCTGGTTGTAAGGCGCCCAGCAATTGACCGACATCCAATTGCTGCGGATCACGCCAAGCCACCCCTATTCGCGCAGCCTCATGCTTGAGTATCGCCAAATCAAAAGCGATATGGTGGCCGACCACGACCCGATCGGAAATCAGATCGGCGATGGACCCGTACAGATCGGAAAACCGGGACGCATCGGCAACCTGTTGGTCATCTATGCCGTGAACGCGCGTGGCTGCCGGTGGGATGGACACCCCGGGATTTACCAGTTGGTTCAATTGTGGTTCCGGGAGCACGCGGGCGCCTGCCATGGCAATACCGGCGATCTGAACGAGCCTGTCCTCCTTCACGTTGAGTCCGGTGGTCTCCAGGTCCAGCACCAGAACAGGCAAAGCCACCAGCGGCGTGTGACCAGCAGGTGGCAATTTGCCTGGCATGCCCAAGCTCTCCTCAGGTTAATTGACGATCTTACCGATCAGATAAGCAACACCCTGGCCAATCTCGCTTTCCAGCGGAAAGGAAAGCATTCCCATGACCGAGTATCCGAGCAGCCACGGCATAAGATAAAATCGTGTCATAAAAAAGAACCAAGCCACAAACAGCGGTACCATTGGTGGAATCAAGAAACCTGGTGTCACTGGCTTGAAAACGCGAAGGATCGGGTCGGTAACCTTCACGAAAAACTGCATAAAGAAGAATTGGCTTTTCTCCGGCAGAAACAGCCCCATCCCAAATCGCCCGATCAAGGTCCACATGATCATGCCGAGAAGGTAATCGATTATAATTGCCCATAAGGGAATCGCACTAAGCATAGAAATCCTCCGGCGCTATGCTGCCGTGATAAAGATCAGAAAAGAAGAAAAAAAGCCGGGACGAGAAACTCTCGCCCCGGCTTCAAATGCAACATAGCGACTAGTGCTGTGAACCGAGAATGGTATCGCCGCTTGGAACGCGGACTTCATCCACCATTGCTTGAGTCTCAGCATCCGGTTCCTTGGTCATCAAGGTGACCACCACCATGGCGATCAGGCTTGCCGCGGCACCGACGATGCCGAAGCGCAAATCATCAAGCCCAATCCATGGCGTCATACCGGCGAACTTCACCATGTAGAGGTACCAAGAACCAACACCCAGTCCGACCGCCATACCGGCAATCGCACCTGGTCGGTTGGCCCGCTTCCACCAAACGCCAAGCACAAGCGGGAAGAACAGACCCGACATGGCAAAGCAGAAGGCCCAGGCCACCGCCCCGAGAATACCCGTGAGCTTCAGACTGGCGACAGCGGCGCCGGCGGCCCCGATGACGATCAGCAGGACGCGTGCAACGACCAGACGCTTCCTCGTCTCAGCCTTGGGATCGATGATCTTGTAGTAAAGATCATGCGACAAGGCGTTGGCGATGGCGAGCAACAGTCCGTCGGCCGTGGACATCGCAGCTGCCATGCCACCCGCGGCCACGAGGCCGGAGATCACATAAGGCAAACCGGCGATTTCCGGTGTAGCCAACACGACGATGTCGCCGCGGATGAACAGTTCGTTGATCTGCAAGATTCCGTCGCCGTTACCATCGGCGACAGCAAGCATACCGACCTCGCTCCACCGTTGAATCCACTCGATGGCGTTCACATCGGCAATGGCTTTACCGATGATGCTCGTCGCGAGATTGGGATCCATGATCTGCAGCTTGGTGAAAGTCGCAAGCGCAGGGGCCGTGAAGTAGAGCAGGAAGATGAAAACCAATGACCACGTCACCGAGTTACGCGCCGCCTTGACGGACGGCGTGGTGAAATAGCGCATCAGAATGTGCGGCAGCGATGCCGTACCGAGCATCATAGCCGCTGCAAGAGTCACGAACTTCCACGCGGCAAGACCACCACCGGTGTCCGCGTGAAGGGTTGTCAGGGCTTTCAAGCCCGGGAAGGTCGAAGCAGCTCCCTCGGCGGGCGCCATACCGACCTGCAACATACCCTCGAGTTCCTGAATTCGTGCGACGGCATCGCCGTAGACGAACTGAGGAATGACGCCGAAGCCCTGCTTGTTGGACATCCAGAACACCGGCAACAGGTAGGCGATGATCAGCACGATATACTGAGCGACCTGCGTCCAGGTAACGGCCCGCATTCCGCCAAGCATGGAGCACAGCAGAATGGAGATAAGTCCAAACCAGACACCGACTTCAAACGGGATCTGCAAGGCACGCGATGCAATGGTACCCGTCGCGTTGATCTGCGCCGTCACGTAGGTGAAGGAAGCGATCACCAAAACCAGAACAGCGAGGAAACGTGTCAGGTTTCCGCCGTAGCGCGTACCGATGAAGTCCGGCACCGTATAACAACCGAACTTGCGCAGATAGGGTGCCATCAAGACCGACACCAGCACGTAACCGCCGGTCCAGCCAACCACGAAGGCAAGGTACCCGTGACCGCCGAAGTAGATACCGCCGGCCATCGCCACGAACGATGCACCAGACATCCAGTCTGCCGCTGTTGCCATGCCGTTGAACACCGCAGGCACTTGCCGCCCGGCAACATAGTAGGCGTCGACCTGCATGGTGCGGGAAAGCCACCCGATGAGGGCGTAGATGAAAATCGTGAAGGACAGGAACAGGATGCCGATGACGTCAGCACTCACTCCCATCGTTTCAAGAACCGCCATTAGAGCGAAGAATAGTAGAAAACCACCCGTGTAGAATCCGTAGATCTTGGGCAGATTGTCGATGAAGTTCCCCTTCATCCTGAAGAGGCCACCGAATGGATCGTTTACGTTTGACATGATCGTGTCCCCCCTCAGCTTTCTTCGGCGACGCCACAGTCCTGATCAATCCTGTCCTGCTGCTTCGCAAACAAGAAGAGCTGGACAACGAAAGCGATCAGGGAACCCTGGGCAGCCATGTAAAAGCCAAGCGGCCAGCCGAAGAAGTTAATGCTGTTGAGGCTGGACGCGAACAAATGCACCAAATAAGCGAAGAAAAACCATACGACCAAGTGCTTGATCATCAGCGCCTTGGTTCGCTTCCAGTGTTCTTCGCGACGTTGTGTTGTATCCGTATTCACCGAGTTTCCTCCCGTTCAAATCGCGGTGTTAGGACTTCGTCGAATGCAAAGCAGGAACACACAAACATTTTGGTAGATTCGGAACTAAGTTGCGCGTGCCTCCCGCTAAACAGTTCACCGTTTTACTGTACCCGACTCTTTATTATTTATTTGTAGACGGCTACCAACCGAGAACCCTCGGCCAAATCGGGCGCTCTTATTTCAGAGCATTGCAACTAGAGGGAAAAGTACAAGTCATTCCCCGACCTATTCCCCCTGCAGATAAACCCGGATAACCGCTGCAAACGCATCAATTACCCGGGGCATATCGGATCAGACAACTCCTTCGCCTATCCGAATATGATTATATATTATAGCAGACCTCCTTCACAATACAGCTTTAAGCACATCTGACGGGCGTACCGGTGAGGGGCCTTTTGGGTGAGCGCTCATCATTTTTTGAACTTCCTGTTTCAGTCATTTGGGTGAATGGAGGTTCACAAATGTTGGCCTTTTAAGGCATGCTTTACGGTGAAGATCCACTTTTTGAGCTAGCGTTATGGAGCGGATCGAGCGAACGGCGGAGCTTTCCGTGCTGCGAGCCCTGGCATTTATCGGCTTTGGCATTACCATATTAATGATGGGCCTTAGCTACGATGCCGCATTGGCCTTTCTGATCGGCGCTAATTTATCCATCTTGTTGGCTGCAATCCTGGTTCTCCGCGGTTTAACGGCCCCGCGACGCGACAGTCGATCAACCCATGCCTGGATCATGTTGGGTGGAGATTTCGGTGGCGTACCGCGAGAGCGCGTACAGGCGGTTCTGGGCTTGATACTGCAGCGCGTTTACTACAAATACGCCCTGCGAGCCGGCATCATCGGGATGATCCTTTGGGGCATCAGCGCAGCAATCCGTTTTGCCCTCTGACGGTCCCCTGGCACCGCTAAGCCAAACTAAAAAGACGACCCGCCCCCGCGATGGGATCAGCGACGCCGGTCACGCGCAGCATGTGCCAAGCCAGCACCTGATTGCTGCAAAGCGCGGGTTTGTCGATCAGCGACTCGACCTCCTCGATGGCTTCGAAGGCGCGTAGATTGGTGCAGGAAGCAAAAACCGCATCACATGTGTCACTGCTTCCGACCTCTACCATCGCCCGAATGATCGAATGGCGGTCGATGCGGGCGACCTTCCACTCTTCCTTTTCACCGAACTCGCCAAACGAAGTAACTTGGACCTTGGCTTGTTCCAACCGCTGCCGTAAGGCATCGGAAACCTTCTCCACATAAGGGCTGACCATTCCCAAGCGCGTGATCCCCAAGGCCCGGCATGCCGCCTTGAGGGCGGTCATGGGATTGGTAACCCGGGCCTCCGGATGTGCCTGTTGCACCATGGCCTCTACCCGTGACTCGCCCAAGACCGTAGCGCCAGAGGTGCAGGCATAGCCAATGACATCGAACGTTGAGGCAGTTGGAAAAAGCCCCGCAGCCGTCGGCAGCGCCTGCTCCATTTCACTCAATGTCTCTACCGTGACTTCCAGAGAGCTGGGAATCCGGCTGTGATAAAGCCAAAGATCGTCGGGCAACCTAAGCGCACGGAAATCCCGCTCGATGGTTTCATCGGTCTTCAGCACGATCAGCCCGAGTTTCCGGCGCGCATCGCTGCCTTCATTCAGTCGGTAGGGTAACTGCATTATCGATCCCCTCTCTGACCGGCCCGCCTCATGCTGGAACTATCGAATAATCGGAATCTCGGCCGCGGCGCGCCGCGTCAGGAGATGCGCGCCGTCCGGGCGAATCACAATGTTTTCCTCATGTACCATCACATGACCCGGCTCGAAGGTCATACCTGGTTCCAGAGTCAATATCATGCCGGGTTCCAATCGTGTTTCGTCACCTGGTCGGTTCGATGGCCATTCGGTCAACTGCATTCCCAGGCCATGCCCAAGGCGCCCCACGTCATTACCCATTGCCCCCGCCCTGTCCATCACGTCCTGCATAGCGGCAAAAACTTCAGAGCAACTTGCGCCCGGCTTCGCTGCTGCCAGCCCCGCTTCCGTTGCCTCGTAAACCGCGGCGTAGGCTCGCTTCACGGCATCGGACGCGTGACCAAACGCATAGTTGCGATCGAAGTCGCAGAAATAACCGTCGAAAATCGAGCCTGTATCCAAGATCAAAATGTCGCCGGCGGCGACGGGCCGGTTCGATGGTGGGGATATAATATCGCCATATCCGCCCGGACCGGCACCTCCCACCAGGTAGGCAACGTCATCGGCGCCGCGCTTCAGACATTCGATCTTGAAGCGGCGAAATATCTCGATTTCGCTCATACCCTGGTGCAGCAAGCCGGGCAGGTCTTCGAAGACTCCTGAAACCAAGTCACAGATGTAGGCGATTTTCTCGATTTCGGCTTCTGATTTAACCTGGCGAAGGCTTCGCAAAATGGCTGAGGCATCCTGGATGGCGATCCCCGGCAGCCACTCCAGCAAAATCCGGTAATCGCCAAGCGGCATCCGCAGGTGCGTCTCTGGCCCTTCGGGCAAACCCACCGCGCCGTTTGGTCCAACAAGCTCCAACAAGGTCGCGGCAAGCAATGACACGCCTTCGTCGTCGGGGGCAGGCGAAGACCAGGTGCGGATATCCTCGACCCAGGTGCGCGCCATGCATTCCTTACCGATGGCGGGAATGACGGCGACCGGCTTTCCTTGCTTGGGGAGGATCAGGAACCAAGGTCGCGTCGGGCTTTGCCAGAACTGTGTCAGGAAGCCGGAAAAGTAACGGACTTCCGGCTCGGTCGTCAGCAACAAGGCATCCAGACCCTGGGCTTCCATCAGCGCCTGGGCCCGCGTGGTCCGATTCACGAACTCCTGGTCCGGAAATCCACGTCGCGGTGCGCTCGATTGCTTGTCGTTCCCGGCGTCAGGCATCGTTGCCTGCCAGAATTTGCTGATAGATGGCCGGATCGGTTGCGCCTTCGCAGCCAAAAACCAAGACACGAGATGTGTCGTCCAGTCCGAGAGAACGGCGGAGATCCTGGTCGCGGCACGCAGCGACAAGAGCCACCAATCCTGGTACGGCCGACTCGCCCGCTTCGATTGTACCGCCTCCGGCTTCACCCGATGCCAGCAGCCGCATCATCGATTCGACACCCTGCTCTTCGATGGCCAGGAAGTCCTGAGCGCCGCGGGATAGAATATCCCAGGCCAGCAGCGAAGCTTCGCCGCAAGAAAGCCCGGCCATGATGGTCTCCGCTTCGATCGGCACCGTCGCGGGGCGACCGGCGCGCGCGCTTGCCAGGATGCATGCCGCCGTTGCGGGCTCAACGATCACAAACCGCGGGCGGGCGGCCCCCAAGCGCTGCCAGAAGGTCGCGCAGACCGCAGCCGCCACGCCGCCAACACCGGCCTGTATGAAAACATGGCTGGGTGGTGGACCCTCGATTTGGTCCAGCACCTCGGCCGCCATGACGCTGTACCCAGCCATGACATTGCGGGGCAGGTCCATATAACCTTCGTATGAGGTGTCGGAGACCACATACCATCCGTTAGCCGCCGCTTCCTCCGCGCAACGCCGCAAAGAGGCATCGTAATCGCCATCGATGCGGACAACTTCAGCGCCCAGCGCCTCCATGGCTTCCTGCCGCCCTTTGCTAACTTCGGCATGAATATAAATTCGGCAAGCGCAGCCAACCATCTGCGCACCCCAGGCCACCGAGCGCCCGTGGTTGCCGTCCGTGGCCGTCACCACCGTAATATTCTCCACCGCACGCGCCAGCGCGCCGCTACGCAACGCGGCCAAAGGCGGACGTTCACCCTTTTGCGCTTCCAGCAAGTCGGCCATCAGACAAACGACGGCGTAGGACCCACCCAAGGCCTTGAAGCTCCCCAACCCAAATCGAGGGCTTTCGTCCTTGTAGAGCACCTCGGCCAGCTGCAGCCCTTCCGCCAGGTGATTCAGCGACCGCAAGGGTGTTGGCTCATAGCCCGGCCAAGTCGTGATTTCACGCTGAGCGGCTGCGGTCATCGTGGAGGAAAGAACGGCCTCTAACTCTGCCGGAAAGGAGCCCGTCGAGGGTGAGGTCGCCGCACGGTCGGTGATCCTGCCGCACCCCGCTATTGTCCTGCTCAGCGTCATCGTTCACTCCTTTCGGCAAGCCAAAGAGACCGTCGGGAAGCAAGACCCGCCAATACGAAACATGGGCTTGGGCACTCTAGGCGCGCCGCCAAGCTTGCGTCTTGCCAATCAAGCCATGCGTCAAACCCGCGTGCATCAATCGAACGCAGGCGTTGGTATAGAAGATCATCATCCCCATGGCCGCCGCCGGTGCGATATCACCGGCGTCATCCATGTTCAACATGGCGATGGATGCCAGCGTGGTATCGGGCGAATAGAGGAAGACGACAGCGGACACAGTGGTCATGGCGTTGACGAACAGATAGATCGAAATATCGAGAATCGCGGGCAAGCAAACCGGTACCGTCACACGCGCAAACGTTCGGTAAAACGGCTGTTTCAATGAAGCCGAAACGGACTCGAACTCGGCATCCATCTGTTTGAGCGCGGTGACGGCCGTCAGGTGCGACACGGTATAAAAGTGGGTGATCGTACAGATCACCAGGATGGTCATGCTGCCATAGAGCGCGTTTAACGGATTGTCTGGATCATTGAAAAAGAACACATAGGCCAGTCCCAAAACCATACCCGGCACCGCCATCGGCATCATTGCGAGGAATTGAAAACTGGAGCGCCCGAACTGGAACCCGCGGCCTTTTTCAACGACATAAGCACCGATGAAAACCACCGCGGTTCCAAAAATACTGGTGTAAAGCGCAAGACGAATTGAGTTCAGGTAGGAACCCCAACCGCCGCCATCCATGCGTCCAAACTGATAATTCTTCAGGCCCAATTCCAGGTTATAGGGATAGAACTTCACCAACGCGGCATACTGGCAGACCGCCAGAAGACCCATGATGAAGAGTCCCACAAACGTGCAGTAACCGAACATGGATAAATCGAAGAGCCTGCTTTTCTTGGGCGAATAGGGAACGGCGCGTGCCGAGAGCAGCGCCACCTGGCGACGCTGCATGGAGCGATCAATGGCAAAAGCCAAGACCGCGGGGAACAGCAGAACGACCGAGACCACGGCGCCCATTTCGAAGTTCTGCTGGCCGACAACCTGTTTGTAGATGTCCAGCGCCAGCACGTTGTACTGGCCACCGATAACCTTGGGCACGCCGAAGTCGGTGATCACCAGGTTGAAAACCACAAAAGCTGCAGAAACCAAACCGTAGCGCGCACCGGGCAGGGTCACGGTGAAAAACGTCTTCAGTTTGGAGGCCCGAAGGGCGATCGCAGCTTCATAGAGCCTGGCATCGGCGATCGACAAGGCTACCAGGATGATGATCAAGGCATGCGGAAAGGTATAAAAGACCGATGCTATGACGATGCCAATGGGGCCGTAGATCGACTCCCCCATCAGCATTTCCTTGATCATCCCCTGATTACCAAACAGGTAGACAAGCCCAATGCCGGGAAGCAGCGAAGGAACCAGAATGGGAACAAGGGCAATCACGCGGAACAGCCCCTTGAAGGGCATGCAGCTTCGCGTTAGCGCGTAAGCAAAAAAGAATGCCAGCGACACCGTAATGATGGTTGTCAGGCTGGCAATGAAAAGGCTGTTGACTATCGACAGACGCAACGTCGGTGTCTGGAAGTAGATCTGGTAGTTCCGCGCGCCGAGTTGCGGCATGGGGCGCAAGAAAACACGGGAAAGATCGCCGCGCCCGACTTCCAATGTCTGTCCGGATTCGGTCAGGTTACCGTCATAGAGAAGCGTCCCTCCCTCTTCGGTCGTGTCGGTGAACCGAAAAGCGTCGATGCCCTGGCGCTCCGATTTCAAAAGAAATTCAGACGCGGCGATGCGTGTACGTGCGGTCGGCAGCAGTCCGTTATTGATTGGCTGGCTCAGGCGTTCCACCCAGTCCGCCGCCGTGCCCTTGTCAATCCACTGACCATCTTCCTCAAATTCGATCATCACCGCATCGAAGCGGAAATCGTAAACCTCGACAGAGCGCGACATCATCGCATAGAGGGGAAAGGCCAGGGTTATCAGAAGATAGAGGCCAATGACCATTATCAGCCCGCGCATCATCCAGTCGTCGCGACTGACTTTCGCCTTGATCGGACCGCTCGACGGGCGCGCAGGCTGCAAGGCTACTGCTGGGTCCGACGCAGTCATCGCTCGCCTCGTCCGAATATCCTCAGGCCACGCGCCGGCAAGCGAACGGTCAAAGGCGCGCCGTTCTTCAGGGAATCCGCCCGCGTTTGTTCTGCAGGCAATTCAAGGCGCAACAGCGGCGCTTGCCCGACTTCCCACCCCAGGTGCAGGCGCACCACCGGCCCCAGGAACTCATGGTAGACAATCTTCAGATCAAGGCTGTTGTCCTGCGCGCCGGTGTCGGTTTGGACTTCAACCTCTTCCGGGCGCAACGCCAAGGTTACGGCCTTACCAACCGCTAATTCGCCGGTCTCGCAGCGCAACTGGCGACCTTCGATCGTAATGCTATCTTGGCCGGTGACTTCTCCGGTCAGGAAATTCATGGCGCCGATGAAATCGGCTACAAAAGCGGACTCAGGCTCCCGATAAATCTGCTCAGGCGTCCCGACCTGCTCAATGACGCCGTGGTTCATCACGACGATGCGGTCTGCCATGGTCAGAGCTTCTTCCTGATCGTGTGTCACCATCGCCGTGGTCACGCCAAGCTCGCGCTGCAATAGCTTGATCTCGTGGCGCAGGTGCGTGCGAACCTTCGCATCGAGTGCCGAAAGCGGCTCGTCGAGCAGCAGCAGATTCGGCGAAGGCGCCAGGGCGCGCGCCAAGGCGACGCGCTGTTGCTGGCCGCCGGAAAGCTGTGCTGGGTATTTGTCCCCTTGATCGGGCAGCCCGACCAACTCCAAAAGCTCGGTAACACGCCGCTGCACTTCCTGGCGCGGCATGCGGCGATTCTCCAACCCATAGGCCACATTCTTCGAGACCGTCAGGTTGGGGAACAGAGCGTAAGACTGGAACACGATGCCGAAATCCCGCTCGCTGGGCGGCAACGCGGAAATATCCTCGCCATTTTGATAGATGCGCCCTTCGCTTTGAATGTCGAGCCCGGCTATCGCCCGCAGAAGGGTCGTCTTTCCACAACCGGAAGGACCGAGAAAACAAACGAATTCGCCGGGGTATATCTCCAGCGAGATTTCTTTAAGTGCAACGAACTCTCCGAAGCGTTTTATGACATTTTCGATGCGCAGGAAGGGTTCTTGTGTGGAGAGTTTTGCTTTACTCATACCTGCGGTTTCGGCTACGGCCATGTATTCCGCTCCTGAGGTTCCGGCGTTAAGAAATGAATGGCGGGGACGCCTGCGAACAGGCGCCCCCTGGCTGTCACGTTGAGAACCGACGGTCCCCTTTCGCTATACTCAGCTCTTGGGCTCCGACTTGCTGTCGTAGCGCGTCTGCCATTCCTTCAGAATCCGCTCGCGATTACGAGCAGCGAACTCGAAGTCGTTGTCGATCATGGCTTCCAGGATACCGTCTGGGAAATGCTCGACCGGCTTGGCCAGCGAGGGGATGCCGACGACGGCATAGCCTTCGTTGTACATCTTCATCGCGTCTTCGGTAATGAGCCAGTCCATGAGCGTCTTGGCGGCGTCCATGTGATCCGTACCCTTAACGATTGCCGCCGCTTCCATGTCCCAACCGATACCCTCGGAAGGAATCACAACCTCAAGCGGGGCGCCCTCGGCTTTGGACTTCGCGCCACGGAAGGCGAAGGACACGCCGATGGCGATTTCGCCGCGAGCAGCGTCCTTGCAGGGCTTGGAGCCGGAGTGCGTGTAGTAGCGGATGTTTTCATGGAGCTTGTCCATATAGGCCCAGCCACCATCTTCGCCGAACATCTGGAGCCAGCTGGAAACGTCCAGGAAGCCCGTGCCCGAAGAGTTCGGGTTCGGCATGGAAACGTGACCCTGATAGACCGGCTTGGTCAGATCTTCCCAAGATGTGGGAACCGGCAGGCCGTTCTTCTCGCCTTCGACGGTGTTGAAGCAGATGGCCGCGACCCAGGCGTCCATGCCCACCCAAGCCGGCGGATTGGCTTTATCCCGGAATTTTGGATCGAGCTTTTCCACACCCTTGGGCGCGTAGGGCTCAAGCATGCCCTCACTCTTCATCAGAAGCAGCGACGTAGCGGCCAAGCCCCAAATTACATCGGCTTGGGCATTGTCCTTCTCAGCCAAAAGCTTGGCCGTGATGATGCCCGTCGAATCGCGCACCCACTTAACTTCGATATCCGGATGGGCCGCGTTGAAGCGCTCGGCATATTTCTGCAAGTCCTCGGCTTCGATGGCCGTATAGACGGTCAACGCCTCCGCTTTGGCGGCGGTGCTGAGCATCATGGACATGGCCAGGGCGGTGAATGCTCCCCCCAGCAAACTACGATGAGATAATTTCATGTCAGAAGACCTCTTCCCTGTGGTGAATTTCGTTGATTTGCCTTTTTAGAATCCGAACTCTATCGGTTTCGCGGCAAAATTATTACAGAAATATTACACCGCCGTCACGTATCGTAACAATCTTCTTCTGGGCGAGACGGCCTGACTCAATTCGGATACCTAAAGAAGCAAGCGAGGTATCGTATCGCGCCAACGCCGCACCAAGACTTCGCGATCGCCTTCGTAGGCCTCCAAGGTTGTATCGAAGACGAAAAGCTCACCGTCGGTCGTAGCCTCAACTTGAATCTCGGTACGGACCTCCCAGTCGCCGCGCTTGCGCCAGCTCGTGAAATGCAGATCCGCAGTAGCCGTTGTCGGATCCTCCGGAGAAATCGACCAGGTTTCCCGACGCACCTCTTGCTGCAGCAACCCGTGGTCCGGCAACTCCTCCACGCCGCTGTCCTCCAGGATACAGTATCGGGTCACGTTGCTATTGAGGTCGCGTTCAATCCAGCGCCGGTTCTGCTTGGGCTCACAAATTTTGTAAGTTGGAACAGGCGGAAGTTCGGGCTCTTCGAAGTCATAGCGATCATCGCAAACGGTGCGACAGGGCAAGGTCAGACGCGCCGCCGCACCTAACTCCAGCGTTGCGGTTACGGCCGTCGGCGGCGGTTGAATGAGAGGCCAGTAGGCGGTGGAGATTGCCAGTTGCAAACGATGCCCCGCCAAAAAGCGATGCCCGCATTCATCAAGCACGATCTGTAGGTCTTCGACTTGACCGGGGACCATTGGCTCCGGCGTTTCATTGCCGCGCCGGTGCGTGAGATTGAGGACACCCCATGAAACGCGGTGTGCCGCACCGTCCGGCGCCAAATCGATCAGTCGAATGATCAGATTACCGACTGCGGCGTCGATTGCGACCTTCAGGGTGAGAAACGGTCGCCCCAGAATCTCCAAGGGCGCAACCAAAACATCAGACTGGAACAGAAGAGACCCGCCGCCATCGATCCGCTGGTCGCCGGGCAACTGACCATCAGGTGCGACTGAGAAGTACTCCCCGCATTCCAGCCCCAGATCCTGAGGTGACTTCAATGACACCGAAACCTGGCTGCCACCTTCATCAGACAGGCTGCCATCCCGGTTAAGGAACAGGCTAAACGGTTCAATGTTGTCGGAGGGCCAAGTCTGCTCTCCGACCCAACGTCCAGGGTCTCTTTCGCGCCAGCGTGTCGGTCGAACGGCTTGCGTGATATAGGCACGATAGGCGGGCAGGCTTTCCGCGCCGTTGTCTTCCTCCTTGAGCCAGCGGTCCCACCAACGCAGCGCCTCAGCGAAAAAATCGATGCGCGGGTGGGGATAGGCGAAATGGGGATACTTGTGAATCCACGGGCCGTTGATGGCCTTGGCAACGCCTCCAAGGCCCGCCACAGCAGCCGGCGGCGCATTCTTGTAACCGTCGGCCCACCCACCTATCACCAAGGCTGCGGCTTTCAAGGCACCATAGTCCTCACAGATGGAGCCGTGCTTCCAGTAGGCATCACGGTGCGGATGACCGAACCAAATCGCGACCAACGGCGGTAGGTTCTCCAACCTTTCGCGCCACATCTCGCGCCAACGCTCCCCAACCAACAAAGGATCGGGCGGGCGGGAGCTACGCGACAGCATCGAAGCAGCCCAGCTGAGGTTGCTGTTTAGAAGGCAGCCGTTCTTGTAATGGATATCATCGTTGTAACGATCCACTGTCGTGGAGAGCGCTATCACAGCCTTTAAGGGTTCGGGCGCCAACGCCGCTACCTGCAGGGCGTTGAAGCCGCCCCACGAGATTCCCATCATGCCGACCTTGCCGCTGCACCAAGGTTGCGCCGCAATCCAGTGGATGACCGCGACAGCATCATCCCACTCCTGCTGCGTGTACTCGTCGGTCATCAGGCCGTCCGATTCGCCGTTGCCACGCATATCAACACGCACACCGGCATATCCGGCTTGGGCAAAGGTCGGATAATTGGTTTCGTCACGCTGCGCGGTGCCATCGCGCTTGCGGTAAGGGAGGAACTCAAGAATTGCCGGAACGGGTGCCACATCGGCGCCGCGCGGGCGCCAGATGCGCGCCGCTAGCCGGCAGCCGTCGTCCATCTCTATCCAGACGTTTTCCAGCACATCATGGCTTGCCACAGCATTACCGGACATGAAGTACACCCTCCCAAGTGCCGACAAGGGAACAATCTTGCCGAACTAATGGTGCGATCAACAACGAAGAAAGATGCCGGGGGCCTAAATGATCGCGTGGCGAACCTTCGCGGACACCCATTCGCTCAACACCACGGTTCCAAGGATAACGATGAAAATCATGGTTACTTGCGGCCAGGCCAGTACATTCAGCGATGCCTGAAGTTGGAGGCCAATGCCTCCGGCGCCGACCAAGCCCAGAATCGTCGACTCTCGGATGTTGATATCCCACCGAAACACCGAAATGCCGAAGAACGCTGGCAACACCTGAGGCACAATAGCGTAGTCCACGACCTGTGCGGCAGATGCGCCGGTCGCAGAGATCGCCTCGACCTGAGTCTCGTCTATCTCCTCAATCGCCTCATAAAGGAGCTTAGCGACAAAGCCGATCGACCTAAGGCCGATGGCGACGATTCCCGCCAGAATCCCCGGACCTATGATCGCCACCAGCAACAGAGCCCATATCAGCGAGTTGATCGAACGCGACGACACAATGATGAAAAGCGCTATCGGTCGTACGAAAAGGACGCTGGGTGTCGTGTTTCTGGCAGCCAGAAAGGCCACCGGAATAGCAATGGCGATGCCCAGGAGCGTCCCCAGCGTTGCGATATTAAGCGTATCCCACAGAGGGGCCCAAAGCACGTCGATGTAAGACCAGCGAGGCGGAAACATCCGTCCGCCCAAATCGGCGGCCTGGGTCGGCGCATCGGCCACAAAATACCAGATCGTGTCCTTCGTCATCACCTGCCAACAGAAGATAAAGAAGACCACGAGAAGGAACCAACCGCCCCACAATGCCCACTGTTGCAAGGTTGTGCGCTTGCGCCAGACAGCCGAATCGGAAGTTTTTGTAATCGGCATTACTGCACCCACTTGCGAACGAAGCCGGAGGAATATTCCGCCACCATGACGATAGCGATGATCATCAGCAAAATTGCGCCGGCCGAGTCATACTCGTAACGATCAATCGCCGTGTTCAAGGTGGCGCCGATACCGCCCGCCCCGACGATTCCAATCACCGCCGACTCTCGGAAATTGATATCCAGACGATAAAGCGACAAGCCTATCAAACGCGGCATGACCTGCGGTTGAATGGCGTAATTCACAAGCTGAAGCCAGCTTGCGCCGGTCGAGCGAACCGCTTCCGCCTGGCTCTCGTCAATGTCTTCGATATCCTCCGCCAGCAATTTGGCGAGAAAACCAATGGTGGCAAACGACAAGGTCAAGAACCCCGCGAAGGGACCAAAACCGAACATTGCAACAAAAAGAATGGCGATAATGATTTCCTGCAGGGCCCGCGACAGCGCAATGATCGAGCGGCAAACGTAGTAAACGGGACGCGGCGCCAGATTGCGCGCAGCCCCGACGCCGATGGGAACGGATATCAGAATGCCGACGACCGTTGCCGTTACGGTCATGGTCAAGCTTTCGACCAACCCTTGTGAGATATCCGACCAACGACTCGTGAAATCGGGAACCAAGAAACCCTGCACGAAGCGCCAGCCTCGCTCCAGTCCGTCATAGACACGGACCCAGTTCACCTCGACGGAACTGATCGCCAGGATAAGATAGATGACCGCACCACTGTATATTCCCAAGCGCCATCGAGCGTCTTGGATCAGTACGGGCGGACGCTTCCAACGGCGCGGTTTGACGGCGGCGTCTGTCATCTCAAGTCAGCCCCGCCAAACGTTCTTCCTTCACCAGCGCGGCGTCATCATGGTCATCCGAGTGCGCAGCCTTACGCATCGCTGTCCAGTCCTCCTCGCCGTAGATTTCGGTCAGCACCTTGTCGTCAAGCGCATCCGGCGGGCCGTCGAAGACCACTTGCCCCGCCCGCAGGCCGATGATCCTGCGCGTGAAGTTCTGCGCCAGGATCACGTCATGAATATTGATGATGGCCGGCAGGTCCCGCTCTGCGCAGATCTCGCCGATCAGCCGCATGATCTGTCGCGAGGTCTTGGGGTCCAGCGATGCCGTGGGTTCATCCACCAGCAGGAGCTCGGGGTCTTGCTCCAACGCCCGTGCGATACCAACACGCTGGCGCTGGCCGCCTGACAGCGCATCGGCACGCTTTTCGGCCTGATCGGACAAGCCAACACGATCCAAGAGCTTGAAGGCCTTATCCAGGTCGGATTGATTAAAACGTCGCGTGAACGACCGCCAGAAAGGAACATAACCCAATCGGCCAGAAAGCACGTTCTCCATGACGGTCAGCCGCTCGACCAACGCGTATTCCTGGAAGATCATACCGATCCGGCGCCGGGCGCGGCGCAGTTCCTTGCGCGGCAACGAGGTGATATCCAAATCGCCCAGGAAGACCTTGCCCGCGGTCGGCTCCACCAAGCGGTTTACGCAGCGAATCAAGGTAGACTTGCCGGCGCCGGAGGGGCCAATCAACCCGACCACTTCGCCGGACGGGACCTCGAAGGAAACATCGCTGAGCGCTTTATCTCCGGTCTTATAGGTTTTTGAGAGATTGGCGACCTTAAGCACCGGGCATCTCCAGATAAGCAAGTACCAAAAACGGAACCGGATGAACGTCGCGTGCCGCCGGACACTTGGATAACCAAATGTCCGGCGAACCGCTGTACGTTAAAGTTCCGATTTTCCCAACACGGGAAAGACGACGAAAAAGCTAAATCAAGCGTCTTACTGACAAGCGTAAGAAACACCGTTGGCTTCGTCGATCTTGCGAATGACGGCCCAATGGTCCTTGAAGGTGATCGGCACGAACTGCGCTTCGCCGGATTTGCCGAACTCTTCTTCAAGAGATGACCCCTCCCACTTGAAGGAGAAGAAAGCCTCTTGGATCTTCTCCTGCAGTTCCGGCTTCAGGTTGTAGGCTATGCCGTAACCGGTCGTCGGGAAGGTTTGGGATTTGTAGATCGAAACGATCTGCTCGGCCTTGACGACATCACGGTCCAGCATGCGCGCCAGAACCGAATTGGCGATGGCAGCCGCTGGATAGTCTTTGTTAGCGACGCCCAGGATCGAGTTATCGTGTTTGCCGGAGAAGACAGGCTCGAAATCCGTGCCGGCAACGAACTGGTAGTCGGCTTTCAGGATCGCCGAGGGCGCCTTAAAGCCAGAGTTCGAAGTCTCAGACGTAAAGGCCATCTTCTTGCCCTTGATGTCCTCGACCTTGGTGATGCCGGAGCCGGGATAGGTGATGATCTCCATCTCATAACCGAAGGAGCCGTCGGCGCTCGCCATCATGGTGAAGGGCCGGAAGCCCGCACAGGCGACAGCCAGCGGATTCGAGCCGGTATTGAAGCCTGCAATATGCAGGCGGCCGGCGCGCATCGCCTCGATCTGGGCGGCATTGGACTGCACCGGGAAGAACTGCACCTTCTTGCCGGTTACGCTTTCCATGTGGGCCAAGAAGTCCGACCAAGCCTTGGCGTAGACAGCCGGATCCTCGACCGGTGTGTAAGCGAAGATCAAGGTGTCCGGATCGATCTGCTGAGAGGCATCGCTCGGAATATCGGCGATCAAGTCACCGTCGCTGTCCGTGAAACGGCTATCCAACGTGAACTCGGCACGCGCGGGGCTCACAAGAAAGGTCAGCGCGGCAAGCGCCATTAAAAGCAACTTCATCGGGTATCTCCCTGGTCTGTTTTACGGAGCGTTATAAGAAGCTCACTTGGCTAACGTTTTATGATGTTTTTATTACGAACGGAAGTTTGCCGTCGGAGCAAGCCGAAAATTGTTGTGAGACTGATACCGGGGAATAAGAATTCCGAACCACGCTGCGACGGCTTAGCGCTGGATTGCGGGCGCGTTGCACTTTAAGTAGATAGGAGATCTATTAAACCACCAGGATCAAGGCCATGGAAGACGACAGTCAGCTTCGCGTTACACCCTTCGCGACCCACTGGGGCACCTATCACGCGGAGGTTCGCGGCGGCAAGGTGGTTGGCGTCAGGGACTATGCCGACGATCCCGATCCCGCGGTCATCGGCCCTGGTATCGTCGATATGGTCGAGCATCCGACGCGGGTCGGTCGGCCGATGATCCGCAAGGGCTTCTTGGAAAAGGGTAAGGATTCCGACCGCAGTGGCCGCGGCCGCGAACCCTTCGTCGCCGTTCCCTGGGATGAGGCTCTGGAAATCGCCTCGGGCGAGCTGGACCGGGTCCGTAAGGCCCACGGCAACCAAGCGATATTCGGCGGATCCTATGGCTGGGGCAGTGCCGGCCGTTTTCATCACGCGCAGAGCCAGGTGCACCGCTTCCTGAACTGCATCGGCGGCTATACGCCCTCCATCGACACTTACAGTTATGCGGCGGTCAGCGCCATTTCGCCCCACGTGGTCGGCCACTTTGCCCGCCTTGTCTTGAATCAGGCGACGGCCTGGCCGCATATCGTCGAGAATTGCGAGCTGATGGTGATGTTCGGTGGCATGGCCATCAAGAATGCCCAGGTAACCTCGGGCGGCGTTGGTCGGCACACGACCCGCGAGGCACTGTTGGCAGCCAAGCGAAACGGCACGCAATTTGTCTCCGTTTCGCCGCTGCGCAGCGATGCCATCGACCTGTTGGACGCCGATTGGGTCGCTGCGCGGCCAAATAGCGACACCGCATTGATGCTGGCGCTTGCGCACACGATTCACAGCGAGGGATTACACGATCAGGCCTTCCTTGATCGCTATTGTACCGGCTTCGACCGCTTCCTGCCCTATTTGACAGGCCAGAGCGACGGCCAACCCAAGGACGCGGACTGGGCCGCCGGAATTTGTGCCTTGGAGGCTGAGATGATCCGCAGCCTAGCCCGGCGCATGGCGGGCAAACGCACCATGATCACGGTTTCCTGGTCGATGCAGCGTGCCGATCACGGCGAACAGCCCGGTTGGATGGCCATCGTGCTGGCGGCGATGTTGGGTCAGATCGGTCTGCCCGGCGGCGGTTTCGGCATCGGTTACGGCAGCGAAAACGGCATCGGAAACCCGGTTCTCCCCTTCAAGTTTCCCGCCGTTCCGCAAGGTCAAAACCCGATTGCCGAAGGCATTCCCGTTGCCCGCATTTCCGACGCCCTTTTGCATCCGGGCGAGCCCTACGATTTCAACGGCCGGCGCACGACCTATCCGGACCTGCGATTGGTCTACTGGGTTGGCGGCAACCCCTTCCACCATCATCAGGATATCAACAAGCTGGTCTCGGCCTTCCAGCGCCCGGAGACCATTATCGTCAACGAAATCTGGTGGACGCCGATGGCCCGCCACGCCGATATCGTATTGCCGGTTACGACGGTGTTGGAACGCGAAGACATCGCCATGACCCATTGGGAGCCCTTGATCGTCGCTATGCGTCAGGCGGTGGAGCCGGTCGGCGATGCGCGCCACGACTACGATATTTTCTCGGGGCTTGCCCACAAGCTGGGCGTGGGTGAGACCTTTACTGAGGGTCGCAGCCCCGAAGACTGGCTGCGTCACCTTTGGGACCAGGCGCGCCAACGTGCCGCCGAAGCGAATTTCGAACTGCCCAGCTTGGAGGAGCTTCGCGCACGCGAAATGATCACGCTGCCCGATCCCGATCGTCATCCGGTATTGCTTGAGTCCTTCCGCAACGACCCCGAGGGCAATCCCTTGGAGACCCCGAGCGGAAAAATTGAGATATTCTCGGAACGGATCGCCGGCTTCGACTATGACGATTGCCCCGGACATCCCGCCTGGATGGAGCCATACGAGTGGCTGGGCGGGCCGGATGCAGAACACTATCCCCTGCATCTTGTCTCCAACCAGCCGAGGACCCGGCTGCACAGTCAGTTCGACCCCGGCTCGGTCAGCCGGGCGAGCAAAATACAGGGCCGCGAACCCATGACCATGAATCCAATAGACGCCGCGGCGCGCGGGCTGTCCGAGGGCGATGTCGTACGCGTGTTCAACGACCGTGGCGCCTGCCTGGCTGGAATCATCCTCTCGGATACAGTGATGCCGGGCGTTGTACAGCTTTCGACCGGCGCCTGGTACGACCCTCTGGAGCCAGGAGTCGTCGGCAGCCTTTGCAAGCACGGCAACCCAAATGTCCTGACCCGGGACAAGGGCACCTCTCGCTTGGGCCAAGGCCCCTCTGCCCATAGCACCCTGGTCGAGGTCGAGAAGTTCGAGGGTCCGCTGCCGCCGATCACCGCCTTCGCGCCGCCACCGATCAAGGAACGCGATTAAGCACTTTAAAGGCAGCCGGTGGATCGGACTGAGGCGGATCGGCTATTACTGGATCATCCTGCGGTTTGGCTGCGGCTTGGCTGGGGCTACCGGCGCCGCTGCTGCCAGCGTCGCCACCCTTCGAGACGGGGTTTTGTCTTGTCCCTGTCGGGGCTTCGCCCCTCCGCGCCTCTTGTTGGCCTTCCTCACCCTTCGAGACGGGGTCGTTCGACCCCTCCTCAGGGTGAGCGTTATGGCGCGGGGTTGAAGACCCCTCAGGGTGAGGGGTCTTCAACCCTTTGCTGTTCTCCGTCTCACCTTCATCCTGAGGAGGTGACGCAGTCACCGTCTCGAAGGATGTTGCAACATCCGGCCACCCCGCGCCTTCACGCCTTTTTCTTGCCATATCAATGCTAGAATATAGGGGGCAGCAATACGCCTATAAGGGAGGCT